>NC_012881.1:3737500-4037500 GCF_000023445.1 Maridesulfovibrio salexigens DSM 2638
ATCTAAACGGGGGATTTCACCTGCGTGTGCTATCGACTTCCCTCCAGAGGAAAGTGAGAGGCGTACCACAAACCAGCCCAGTAACAACATAAGTACTACCAGCGGCAAAGCCCACTCAAACCAATTAAAGAAAGTTAGACCCATACGTCCCGGTATATCGAAGAGGTCAAGCGCGCCAATGAGCAGCAGGTTGGCAGGACTGCCGATAAGCGAGCCCATACCACCTATGTTTGCTCCATATATTATAGAAAGGGTAAGTGGAGTGGTCATGGATTCGAGTTCATCATCAAGCTTGCGGATGACCGGAATCATAGCCAGCACAGTGACTGCGTTAGGGATAAACATGGACAGCATTGCCGCAACGCCCATCAGTGAAAGCAGCAGATAATCCGTCCTTCCCCTACTGAAACGCACCGCTCTGGCAGAAACATACTCAGGCAAGGCAGTAGAAGCGGTTACCCGGTAAAGGATATACCCGGTAACGAAAAGAAGGATCAAAGGAAGCCTTCCATATATATAATTCACAGAGAGTTCCATGTTCTGGTCACCACTTTTAGATATTCATAAAATTTCTTGCATGGGAGATCTGTTTCGTCAACGGTCCGGGAATCCGAAATATTTTGCATACTCTTAGCTGACAAACAGTTTGTGAAGCCTTTCCCGCCTATTGCGTTTGACCCTAAAAATAAATACTAACTTCCTTTACCTAGAATCTATTCCCCTATCAGGAACTATATATATGTCAGAATTTGTTCATCTGCACGTTCACACAGAATACAGTCTGCTGGACGGCGCCATCCGCATTAAAGACCTTTGTCAGCAGGCAAAAGACTTCGGCATGCCTGCTGTCGCCATCACCGACCACGGCTCCATGTTCGGTGCTGTTACTTTTTATATGACTGCCATGGATATGGGCATCAAGCCCATCATCGGCTGCGAAGTCTATGTTGCGCCCGGAGATATTGATGATGAACTGGCCCACACACGCAAAGACAAAAAAGGCCGTTACCACCTCGTATTGCTGGCTAAGAACCAACAGGGCTACAAAAACATCATCAAACTCTGCTCCCTTGGTTTCCTTGAAGGTTTCCACTACAAGCCGCGAGTCAGCAAGTACCTGCTCAACAAATACAGCGAAGGGGTTATCGCCCTTTCAGCCTGTCTTGCAGGTGAGGTTCCCCGCGCCTTGATGAATGAAGGACTCGATGCCGGGATTGAAATGGCCAAGACCTATGAATCCATTTTCCCCGGCAACTTCTATCTTGAGGTTCAGGCAAACGGGCTTAAAGAACAGGAAGACCTCAACGAACTGATCTACAAGTGCGCCGAACAGACCGGACTGCCGCTTGTTGCTACAAACGACTGCCATTACCTGACCAAAGAAGACTACGAAGCACACGACTTATTGCTCTGCATCCAGACCCAGACCACGGTTGATGCGGAGAAACGTTTCCGCATGGGTACTGACCAGCTTTACTTCAAGCCACAGGAAGAGTTTGAAGAATATTTCGCTCATGTGCCGGAAGCCATTGCCAACACCCAGAAGATTGCCGAGATGTGCAACCTTGAGATCGAGCTAGGCAACTACTACTTCCCGGAATACGAACTTCCCGAGGGCATGACCATTGAGACCGAGTTTGTAAAGCTCTGCAAAGAAGGTCTACAGAAACGCATTGAGAACGCACCCTACGAAATTGATGAAGCAAAATACTGGGAGCGTCTTGATTACGAACTTGGCGTCATTAATGAAATGGGCTTCCCTGCATACTTCCTTATCGTTCAGGACTTCATTAACTGGGCAAAAGACAATAGGATTCCCGTTGGTCCGGGCCGTGGTTCGGCAGCGGGTTCTATCGTTGCATGGGCACTTCGAATCACCAACCTCGACCCCATCCCCTATGACTTGCTCTTTGAAAGATTCCTGAACGTTGAGCGTGTCTCCATGCCTGATATCGATGTCGACTTCTGTGAACGACGTCGCCTCGAAGTAGTTAAATACTGCTCTGAAAAGTACGGCTGGGACCACGTAGCTCAGATTACCACCTACGGAACAATGAAAACCAAAGCGGTAATCAAAGACGTTGGTCGGGCGATGGGCATGCATTTTTCCGAGACCGACCCCATCGCCAAGCTCGTTCCTGACGATCCCGCAGTCATCGCGCAGGGTCTGGGAGTAAAGAAGGCCAAAATCACCGTACCCAACGCGGTTGAGGCTATCCCGGAACTGAGCAACATGGTTGCCACCGATCCCAAGATCGCCAAGCTCATGGATATCGCCACCCGTCTGGAAGGCATGTCCCGCCATGCATCGACCCACGCGGCCGGGGTTGTTATCTCCGATAAGCCCATGACCGATTACCTGCCCCTTTACAAAGGTAAAAAGGGCGAAATCGTGACCCAGTACGACATGAAAAAGGTCGAAAAAGTCGGCCTGATCAAGTTCGACTTTCTGGGGCTGCGCACCATGACAGTTATCGAGGACTGCCTCGATATTATCCGCTTGCAGGGCAAGGAAGCGCCGGATCTGGACACCCTTACCCTTGATGACCAGGACACCTTCGATATTTTCTGTAAAGGGGACACCGACGGGGTCTTTCAGGTTGAATCTTCCGGTATGCGTAAATACCTGCGCATGCTCCGCCCCAGTTGCTTTGAAGACATCATCGCTATGCTCGCTCTGTACCGTCCGGGTCCGCTGGGTTCCGGTATGGTTGATGAATTCATTAAACGTAAGCACGGTGAAATCGAAGTAACCTATCTCTGGCCGACTCTTGAGCCGAGCCTTAAGCCGACTTACGGGGTTATCGTATATCAGGAACAGGTAATGGGCGCGGCAATGACCATCGCCAACTACTCACTCGGTGAGGGTGACCTGCTCCGCCGAGCCATGGGTAAGAAAATTCCCGAAGAGATGGCCAAACACAGGGTCCGCTTTGTTGACGGTGCTAAGGAAAACAACATTCCGGAGCAGACCGCCAACGATATCTTCGACCTTATGGAGCAGTTCGCGGCCTACGGTTTCAACAAATCGCACTCCGCAGCATACGCACTGATTTCATACTACACAGCTTACCTCAAAGCACATTTCCCGGTGGAATTCATGGCGGCACTCATGAGTACTGAAATGAACAACACCGAAAAGATCATCATGTACATTAACGCCTGCCGAGACATGGACGTTACTGTACGCCAGCCGGACATCAACCTCGGTGTGGCGCGATTCTCGGTGTACGAAGGTGACATCATTTACGGTATGGCCGGGATCAAAAACGTAGGTGAAGAAGCGATTGATGAAATTGTTGAGGAACGCCAGAAAAACGGTCCTTTCAAAGATTTCATCGACTTCATAACCCGCGTTAACCTGCGCCGTGTTACCAAACGCGTCATTGAATACCTGATCCGGGCCGGGGCATTTGATTCCATGGGCTTAACCCGTTCCGGTCTGATTGCTTCTCTTGATAAGGCTGTTTCTTACGGTCAAAAGAAAAATAAAGAGAAAGAATCCGGCATGATCAATATGCTGGACATGCTCGGTGGAGGCGGTGAAGCTGAAGAGCCGGCAGTGGTCAGCTTTGAAGAATTCAACATGCCGGAAATGGACGACAAGGAGATGCAGCGCCTTGAAAAAGAAGCACTCGGCTTCTACCTGACCTGCCATCCCCTGCTTTCTTACCGTAATGAAATGAGCAGACTAGGTCTTCAGACCATTGAAAACTGCCCGAATCTGGCTCACGAAGCTACGATTAAACTGGGTGCCATCATCACCGGATACAAAGAGATCATCACCAAAAAGTCCGGTAAAAAGATGGCCTTTGCCACCATCGAAGACATGACCGGTTCCGGAGAACTCATCATCTTCCCCAAAACCTACGAAGAGGTACACCAATACCTCGGACAGGACATCCCCTTGTTGATCAAGGGTAAAGTGGACAACCCGCCGCCGGAAGAAGGTCAGGAAGAGGCTATGCCGGAATCCAAGGTCATGTGCGATGAAATTTCACCCTTGGAAAATGCGCAGGCAGGTTGTCAGGAAGCAGTGCCGCTTTCCGTTCACCATTCCCTGTGCTCTGAGGAAGGCATAGCTGAACTGAAAGCGATACTTGCAGGATATCCCGGCTCTGCACCTATAACCTTACAGATGTTTCTTCCCGATTCCATATGCACCTTGCGCCTCGGGCATACATACAACATCAAGCCCAATGGGGATTTCTGGAAAGAATTCAACCTGTGGCGTAAAAATGGAAACGGCAAAGCAAAATTGCAATAGAGGCATCTTTAAAAAAAGCGCGATAGCGCACCAAATTGATTTTACTCACAGGAGAGAAATATATGTCTAAAGGAAAATGGAGACTCAAGGTAAAGAAAGACTTCAGCTCAGCACATCAGCTTCGCAATTACGGCGGAAAGTGCGAGAACATGCACGGCCATAACTTCGGTGTTGAAGTAGAGATTGAAGGCGATCGTCTTGACCAGAAAGTTGAAATTCTCATGGACTTCAAAGAACTGAAGAAAGAGCTCAATGAAGTGCTGGACACTCTGGACCACAAACACCTGAACAGCCTGGAATATTTCGAGCACCGCAACCCTTCTTCTGAAAACATTGCCCGTTACATCTACGAAGAAATGAAGAAACGCGTTGAGAACGAGCATGTGCGCATGGTGTTTGCTTCAGTTTCAGAAAAAGAAAGTTCCGTAGCAACATACTTCGAGGACTAGAATGAAGCTGGTCATTCAAAGAACAAGCGGCGGAAAAGTTGAAGTAGAAGGCAAAACCGTGGGCGAAATCGGCCCCGGTATCATGGTGCTGGCCGGATTCGGCAAGGAAGACACGGAACAGCTTCCTGAATCCAAGGTCTGGAATACACTGATAGATAAGATGATCGGGCTGCGTATATTTGAAGATGAAGAAGGCCGCATGAACCGCTCTCTTGAGGACATTAAAGGCGACATCCTTCTGGTTTCCCAATTCACCCTTTATGCATCTTGCAAAAAAGGACGCAGACCGTCATTTACCGGAGCTGCCGCACCGCAACTGGCAAGCGACCTCTTTGACAGGCTGATTGCGGATGTTTCACAGAAAGCCCCTGCAAAAGTTGCGACAGGACAGTTCGGAGCTATGATGAATGTTGATTTCGTCAACTGGGGCCCGGTCACAATTATTCTGGATTCCAAGGATTTTGTCTAAATTTTCAGGTTTTACCTTGACTTCCTTTGCGAAAAAGGGAGGATTAGGTATATTAAAATTTATTAATTGTGGCATCCAGAAGTTGTAACGTCGGGCAAAGCACCTAATTACGTCTGACAATAAACATGGAGCAATCATGCATCGCTTTGTGCTGGAAGCAATTCCGACCCCTGAAGAAAGCAGGGAAGTAGCCCGCAAGGCAATTATCATTCTTAAGGATTTTGTAGCGGATGAAAACCTCCTCCACGACATGGATCTTGTCCTTACAGAAGGTTGCTCCAATGTAGCCCGTCACGCCTATGACAAAATCGAAAACTGCAACAAACTTGAACTGACCATTAAAGTACATCCCGGAGAGCATATCATATTTGAGATTGCAGACTGGGGAAAAGGACTCTGTTCAAAGTCCATCGATTTTTCCATGCCTTCTCCGGAAGCAGTAGGCGGCCGGGGCATGTTCATCATGTCAGAACTAATGGATTCCTTCGAATTAATTAAAGAAAATGGCAAAAATATAATTAAACTGACCCGCAAGTTAAAGGAAGATCAATGGCGGAAGAAGTAATCAAAATTCAAGATGGAATTATGACCTTGAAATGTGGAAAAGAGGTCACCATTGAAACCATCTACGAATTCAAGGAGCAGGTAGAAAAGGCCAGTGAATCTTCTGAAGTTGAAGTTATTGTTGCCGACCTTTCAGAAGCTCTTTTTCTTGATAGTTCAGGGATAGGCTTCCTTGTTTCGCTTAATTCAAGACTCAAGAGCAATAACAAGAATATGTATCTTCTGCGCCCCAGTGAACAGATCTGCAAAACCCTTGAACTTGTAAGACTAATCTCCTTTTTCACTATCATTGAAGACGAAAGGGAAATCCCTTAACCGTCCCCGCATTTACCGGAGCATCCGCATGCCCTGTCTCAAGCACTATTTTGATCCAGACTTCGATTACACAGACCTTAAACCGGTAGAGAAGAACGATGGCAGCGTAGATTATTACAATATGGGCTATGTGCAGAGCGTCATCATCGGTCAGGTCCTTGCGCAATGGGAAGAACCGGATGAAGACGGGAAATGTCCTTTGGGACAGCGCCATTACCCTGAGAAAGAATTCCCGCGCGGTCCTAACACTAAAATCAATCCCGAAAACACAAATCAACTGATTGCCACTCGTAACGGCTATGTCTTTTACAATGAAGAAGGCTTGATTACTGTAAAAGAATTGCTCAATGTACGTGGAGACGTAAACCTTTCCACCGGAAACATCTTTTTTGTCGGCGACATGGTTGTTCACGGCTCAATCAAATCCGGCTTGGATGTAAAAGCCAACAACATCAATGTCAAAGGGGTGATTGAACAGGCCAATGTGCATGCTGCAGGATTCCTCAAATGCGATGGAGGAATAAAAGGCAACACCAAAGGACTGATTGAATCCAAAGAAACACTACGAACAACCTTTTGCGAGAATGCAACACTTGTCAGCAGCGGCAACATTATCATTGATAAGAACTGCATGCATACGACAGTATATTGCGAAGGTAAGTTCGCGGTAAAAGGTCGTTTTGCCGGCGGAAGGTGTTATAGTGACCAAATAGTATTTATTGGGGAACAATTGGGTGGCGGTCTAAGTGCTGCTTCGCAGATTATTGTAGGCTACAATCCACTGCTGCTTCTCCAGATAGACAAAATTTCTACTCAAATTTCTGTATTGGAAAATGACGTAAAAGATCTGCAGAAAATTATGAGTAACGGCTCCTCAACCACTGCTGAATTCACGGGAAAAATCGAAAAATGCGAAATGAAGATTCGCTTTTTGAAGAACAAGAAGAAGCAGCTTTGGGGTAAAATCCAGCAGGCAGAAAAGCTGGAAAGTTGTAGAATTATGGTTCAGGGCATTGTAAAATCGGGAGTGGAGATCAGTATCGGTCCCGCATATATGCAGGTGAATGAACCTCTGGAAAATGTTTTTTTCTACTATGAAAACAACGAAATAAAAGTGGGCTCTCCCGCATTAAAGAAATAGAGCAAATATGGATATTGCAACTTTAATAGGAATTGTAGGCGGTTTCGGTCTGATCGCGGCAACCATTGTCATGGGTGGTAATGCGGCCGGTTTTATTGATCCTCCATCAATCGTTGTTGTTTTCGGGGGGACATTTGCCTCCTGCTTCATTATGTTTCCCATGGGGGTTGTACTTAAAGCATTCAAAATCGCTTTAAAAGGTTTCTTTGCCAAGTCCGAAGACCCCAAAATCATGATCGACCAGATCGTAGCTCTCGCTGAAACTGCTCGTAAAGAAAGCCTTGTAGCACTTGAAAAAGTTGCCATTGACGATGAGTACCTTAAGAAAGGGGTCATTCTTGTAGCCGACGGAACAGACGGGGATCTAGTCCGCTCAATTATGGAATTTGAAATTGACGCCATGAAAAAACGTCATTTCCAAGGTCAGGCAGTCATGAAAGGAATGGGAGCCATGGCTCCGGCTTTCGGAATGATCGGTACGCTGATCGGTCTGGTACAGATGCTTTCAAACCTCAGTGACCCTGACGCCATCGGCCCTGCAATGGCGGTTGCTTTGCTGACAACCCTTTACGGCTCTATTCTGGCCAACGTAATTTTTCTGCCTTTGGCTAAGAAGCTTGAAGAACGTTCTATTGAGGAAGCCTCATATATGGAAATTATGGTTGAAGGCGTTGTTGCTATTCAAAAAGGTGAACACCCCTCAATTGTTAAAGAAAAGCTGCAGGCATTCCTTTCCCCCGGTCTGCGTGATGCTACCGCATAAACCTAAGAGCGCAGCATGGCCAAAGTAGTAGTCATCAAACCGAAGAATAATGATCCGCCGCCGGAAGAAGGGCTTCCGCCGTGGATGGCTACATTCGCGGATATGGTAACTCTTCTGCTCTGCTTTTTTGTCCTTCTGTTGTCCTTCGCGAACAATGACCTTGCAAAGTTCAAGGAATTGCTCGGCTCACTCAAGGATGCTTTCGGGGTTCAGATGGAACGCAAGGAAGAAGACAACCTTGCCCTGACCCCCTCAGACCTGAAGCGTAAAGAAGTCAAAATGGACAGCAACGACAAACGGTTGCTTGGTCTGGTCCTGCGGATCAAGGCTCTTCTGGATGAAGATGACGCTACCCGCAAGTCTTCCGGGGTAAAAGCCGATCAGGATGGTGTTGTGGTTAGTACGGATTCAGCGACTCTTTTTGAGCCGGGATCGGCAACCCTCAGGCCAGAAGCACACAAGGTCTTGGACAAAGTTATCAGCATCTTGAAGGATCACAACTATAACCTTGTGGTCCGAGGACATACGGATAATTCCGAAATACATTCCAGAAAATTTCCTACCAACTGGGAACTTTCGTCAGCTAGAGCTGCAAGTGCATTGCGCTATATTGTTGAACAGGGGGGGATAGCTCCTAAACGGCTGAAAGCCGTTGGCTATGCGGACACCCAGCCGTTGGTAAAAAATGACTCTCCTGCCAACAAGAGCAAAAACAGAAGGCTTGAATTCTTCTACCATAAACCGGCCCGTGACTCGTGGTAGGTATCCTTGATGAGTACACCTTACATTGCAGAAGCCATACAAGACGGAGAAATTCTTACTGATATACGCATCACTGCTGACGGTAGGACAAAACATATGTGGGGCAAATACGGGCTGCGCCGGGAAGAAGAACTGGCCTCACAGCTTGATGACAACAAAATCCCCCTGCTGGTCGGTTGCGGCATCGGCGTAGCCGCTAAAGAACTTCTCAAACAAAATGACCGCCCCCTGCTCATTCTGGACTGCGAAAATGAAATACTCTCTGCCAGCGGTTTAAAAGAAGAGCTTCGAAAAGATTCCAGAGTAATCTGGATCAACACCAGTTCCCCGCAAAATGCGGCAGCGCACATCATGGAGTTGGAGTCTACATCCGGCAAGAAAATCCAGCTGTTAAAAAATCCTTTTTACCTGCGTCTGTCTCCCTTCTATGCCCAAACAGAAAAGCTGCTCATCGAGCAGGAGGGCAGGACAGTTGAGTTTCCAATCTGGCCCAAATTTCAAAATGAAAATCCGAGAATCCTACTCCTAACCAGCCAATATTTTCTCATGGGTGAAATCGTGGCCGCCTGCCAGCGTCAGGGTGTACCGCATATGTTTATCAACATGGACGCCAAAGAGATGGAGCTGGAGCAATTCGTTGCTAGAATCTCAGCAGCCATCAACACCTTCAGGCCCGACTTTGTACTCACAGTCAACCATCTTGGAGTTGATCAGGAAGGCGTCCTGAACACCCTGCTCCATAAATTTCAATTGCCGCTGGCATCATGGTTTGTTGACAATCCCCTATTGATTCTGCCCCTGTATCAGGCGCAGGCCAACGAGAACACAACCATTTTCACATGGGACGCAGACCGCATGGACTCTCTGCGGAAAATGGGCTTCAACAAAATATTCCACTTACCGCTAGGCACAGACCAAACCAGATTCCTACCCTCCAAGGGCTGCACGGAAAGTAAATGGGCGCAGGATATTTCCTTTGTGGGCAACTCCATGGTCCACAAAACCGCCAGAAGAATGGAAGCAGCCAGAATTTCCGGACTGCTGGCTGAAAAGTATAAAGAAGTCGCCCATACGTTTGGTGAAGGTAACGAACATTCAGTCGTAACTTTTCTGGAAAGCAACTACCCTGAGCTTGTCCCCGAATACGAGGGATTGGTGATTCCACACCGTAAACTTGCCTTTGAAACTCTGGTTATCTGGCAGGCAACTCTCGAATACCGCCTTTCCTGCGTAAAACAGACTCTGGGTTTCAACCCACTGATCGTGGGTGATGACGGCTGGAAACAGCTACTGGCAAACGAATCCACATGGGAATACCACAGCGAGCTTTCCTACTACGATGACCTGCCTCGCTTTTATCCCTGCTCCAAAATCAACTTCAACTGTACCAGTCAGCAAATGAAAGGTGCCGTAAACCAGCGGGTCTTTGATGTTCCGGCCTGTAATGGATTTATCCTTACCGACCACCGCTATCAGATGGAAAAGTTGTTTGAACCGGGCAAGGAGATAGCCGTTTACAACTCGCTGGAAGAAATTCCGCAGCTCGTTGATAAATACCTGAATGATGAAGCTGCACGCAAAGAAATTGTTAAAGCCGCCCGCAAAAGAATACTGGCCGAGCACACCTATGACAGCCGAGTCAAAACGCTTATCAGCTGCATGCGCCAAGCATACTGCTAATTTTCCCAAAAAAAGTCCCCGATTCAAATGAATCGGGGACTTTTTTATTACTCTTCCGACCGGAAGAAATTCTTAACCTCATGAAAATCCGGAACCGCCACAACCTCCGGATGGAGGAGCTGCCGGAACAGGATCGGCAAATGAAGCGCCGGAGCTGAACGAAGATAAGAGCTTTTCTGTGTCCGGACTTTTGCATTCAGGGCACTCAGGTGTTTCGGAACTGGAAGCAAACACCAATTCCTCAAATTCATGCCCGCAAACATTGCATTTATATTCATAGATAGGCATCTGTTATTTGCCCCCGCAGCCGCCGTTTTTATCGTTGGAACCCTCACGGGGCCCCTTACCGATCTGTCACGGCGCGATTCCCATTTTGGGGATCACCACTTTCACGATGATGAAAACGACTGCGAACACCGCAATCAATCCAAGTAAATCTGACATCTGAACCTCACAGGTTGTTTATCTACACTTCATTACCAGTTAAATCTTATATTGCCTGTGTCAATAACTAACCGCAAGAATAATCATGCCAATCAATACTTCAATTTAAACACTGCCCAGATTTACATAAAAACGAAAAGTAGTTCCCTCTCCAACACTACTGCACACAAAAATTTCACCGCCCATCATGGATACCAACTTGCGAGAAATGGGCAAACCAAGACCCGTTCCTCCGTACTTGCGGGAAGTTGAGGAATCCGCCTGAGTAAAACTTTCGAATATATAGTTGATCTTATCTGCCGCAATCCCGATACCTTCATCCTTCACCGCAAAAATAAGCTTCTCGGCCTCCCAATAAATAGAGACAACTATTGTTCCTTCGCTGGTGAATTTTACAGCATTGCTGATCAGATTATTCAACACCTGCCTGATTCTGGTTGCATCTCCAACAACTTTATCCGGTACATTTTCATCAATATGACAAACCAACTTCAAGCCTTTACGAGCGGCATCCAAAGCAAAAACGCTTACAACTCTTTCGACCATCTCTCGAAGTAAAAACTCATGCCTTTCTATCTGTAAATGTCCGGCTTCAATTTTCGAAATTTCAAGGACATCATTGATTATCTCAAGCAGACTTTCCCCGGCTGTCCCCGCGATATTTAAGAATTCCCGCTGCTCTTCATCGACATTAGTTTCTTTGAGCAACTCCACCATTCCTAAAATAGAATGCATAGGAGTTCGAATCTCATGGCTCATGTTGGCCAGAAATTCAGTTTTCACCTTACTGGCAGTTTCAGCCTTTGCTTTTTCTTCCTGTAACAACACCAAGATATCATTTATTGATTCTGACAAATCACTAAGTTCATCATTCCCACTCAAACGAACTGTCCTTTGCTCAGGACCGGTAAAATACTCACCCCTCAATTGCTCCTGCACCCTTTTCACCCGGGAAACAAAGTACCTATTGAGCACAAAAGTAACAGCAACCCCGAGCAGCAAAAGAGCGGTGCACATGAAAAATAGAAAAACCTTAAACATGGAGCTTCCTACTTCGTAGGCATCACGGTCCATACCTAAACCTAAAAGCACCAGAGGTTTCTCGAAAACATCCCGCAGAACCATATAACCCTTAAGCTTATCCTCTCCACTCACCGGTGGATCAAAAAAAACATCCGCACCAGGAACATCTTTTAATTCTCTAAAAAATAGATCCATCTGCAAAGCATTGCCCAGCTTTTCCAGATGCCGATCTCCAAAATAACGGCCCATGATCATAACGCCCGCAGGAGTCCCCTCTAAATCACTCTTTAGAACCTTTTGAACGCTAATCTGCATCAGTCTGTGATCGATTCTGACAAGACCGGTCAAACCTTTATCACCGCATTTACGGATTATTTCATTTCCCTGACATCCTTCGGTAGTAAAGCAGAGTTCTACAGAGTCAGTTCCTTCTGCGGAGTGTGAAAAATAATATTTGCCCTCATTGTCAAAAAACATGATTAAATCAAGATCAAGGTTAACCAGAACCTCCGGGGTCAAGTTTGAAATCACATACTGTTCATTGAATTTTTTTAAAAATGAGAATGTATCATCCCACCATGCCCAGTCACGGCAAAGACTTTTCAAAGCCTGGGAATTTTCATTAACTGCAAATTCGGCGCGGCTGAGATTTTCTTCTACGAGCACTTTCTCAACCTTGGATATGGCGCGGCTGTTAAGCTTATATACCAGCAGTACACTGCCCACAAAAACCAGCAGGCAAATCAAAGAGACAATTAAATAGCTTTTACCCTTCAATCCAATTCGCATGTACACCCCAAAAAAGATTAGATTTTCATTTATCTTACCCCTTTAACAAAAAAAAAGAAACCGGATCGAAATCCGGTTTCTTAAAAAAATGCATTTTGAAGAATAAAGATTAAATCACGGACCAGACCGCTCCCTGCGGGGTGTCCTTAACTTCCACGCCGAGTTCAATCAGTTCATCCCTGATTTCATCGGAACGGGCAAAATCCTTGTTCTTACGTGCTTCCTGACGGGCGGCAACCAGCTCTTCAACTTTTGCCACTTCAATTCCTTTCCGTTCAAGCATGCAAAGCTTTAATTCTTCGAGGAATTCCTTGGGATCACGGGTGAAAATACCGAGCACTTCGCCCCATTTTTTCATGTCTTCAAGGATGCGAATCCATGCATCACGTCCACCTTCGGACTTACGCCATGATTTCTCTTCACCGATACGTCCGGCCAGACGGATCAGAGTGAACATATGGCCCATTGCTCCGGCAGTGTTCATGTCATCTTCCATGGCATCAGCCCAGCCCTTTTCAGCATCTTCGATTTCAGCCAGAACCTCTTCGGGAAGAGCTGCCTTGGACCATTTGGATTTATTCAGGGCTTCAGCGGTCTGTTCCAAAGCGGAATATACGCGACGGATACCTTTTTCAGCTTCCTCAAGAGCTTCAAATGAAAAGTCGAGGGGGCTGCGGTAATGCATGGTCAGCAGGAAATAACGCAGAGTTTCGGGCATGAACTTATCAAGGATATCCCGAATGGTGAAAAAGTTGCCCAGAGACTTGGACATTTTTTCGGAGTTAATCTGCACAAAACCGTTGTGAACCCAGAAACGAGCCATTTCTTTTCCGGTAGCAGCTTCACTCTGGGCAATTTCATTTTCATGGTGGGGAAAACTAAGGTCCTGTCCGCCGCCGTGAATATCGAAAGGGAGTTCGAAATATTTTTCACTCATGGCAGAACATTCAAGGTGCCAACCGGGACGACCCTGCCCCCAAGGACTTTCCCAAGAAGGTTCACCGGGCTTGGCAGCTTTCCAGAGAGCGAAATCAAGAGGATCCTGTTTTTCTTCACCGGGCTGAATACGCGCACCGGACTGCAAGTCTTCGATATTTCTACCGGAAAGTTTTCCGTAGTCATCAAAAGAGCGGACTTTGAAATAAACATCACCGGACGGAGTTGCGTAAGCGTGATCCTTCTCGATCAGAGTCTGGGTCAACTCGATCATTTCGGGAATATGCTCAGTACACTTGGGCTCGATATCTGCGCGAAGGATATTCAGCTTATCCATATCCACGTAGAATTCACCGATAAATTTCTCAGCCAGTTCGGTGGAGGTCACTCCGGTTTCATTGGCCCGATTGATGATCTTGTCATCAATATCAGTGAAGTTACGCACGAAAGTCACATCGTAACCCTTGAAACGCAGGTAACGGACCAGAATATCAAAAACAACGGAAGAGCGTGCATGGCCGATATGACAGAGGTCGTAGGCGGTGATACCGCAGGCGTAAAGATTAACTTTGTTGCCGTTTAAAGGTACGAACTCTTCCTTCTTCCGATTGAGTGTATTGTAAAGGCGCATAGCCACTCCTTATTTTCGTGAATAAAAATTTGCCTCGACCGTAATCCCGTAAAGGTCAAGCATTTCTTCAAAACTGCGTCCCATAAACATATAAATCAGGGGCACAGGTTCGGTCGGTTCAACCCGGACAACCAACCTCTCGGGATTCTCAATAAATTTTATAAGCTCGGCATAAAAATTCTCAGCATAGCCATTGCCGAGACTTCTCGCCTCCTGCATTTCCAACTGCAGTGATTCTCGCAGCCTGTCACGATAAGCTTCAATTCCGACTCCTTCACTCTCTGCTGAAAGAGCCACAATTTTATTTGTAAGGGACAAATCCTGCCAGACAAGCGAACCGTCAAGCATGCTGGTCCCGATAAATCCACCGATTCCCGGGCCTCGTAGACTCACATCACCGAGACTGAAGCCAGCACTTACCCGGCAAATATCCGGGCCGTCAAAATTTATCGACTTAACTGAAAGCCGTTTGGTTTCGTCTTCATAGCTGTAGTCGGCAAAGAGGTCAAAATCCAGCTTTTCATAACCCATTTTCCAAAAATCGCGGGCAAGAGTTCCCATATTTATGAACTCCACCGGAATGGAAACACCATGAACCCTGCCCCGAAAAAAACGAGGCGGATTATGTTCATGATCAAAAGAATCAACTTCCAGCTTCCGAACGGAGCAGCCTGCTCCAGTGGCTAGGCGGCAATCAAGCCCCCAGACATGCAATGACTTGTCAAAAGGATTGAATAAAGCCCGCTCAAAATCAACCCGGACCAGATCAGCATGACGATCCAAGGACTCACGGACCTTGGCAGCGGAAAACTCCTCCAGCTTGAAATATCCTCCGGCAGCAACTGCAACCAGCAAAACCAATGTCAGGAATAATTTCAAAAAGGATTTTCCGCTCATGCCTTGAACCTAAATCTTTTTAAGGCCGGTTACTGCGGCCACAGCTTTAATGCCCTTTTTCTCTCCGGTAAATCCGAGTTTTTCCTCAGTAGTTGCTTTCACATTCACCTGAGCTTTATCCAAGCCCATGACTGAAGCAACATTTTTACGGATCAGCTCCCTATGCGGGGAAAGTTTGGGAATCTGGCTTATCACAGTCAGGTCTACGTGGACGATCTCCACACCGGCTTCTTCAGCTTTAGCCATTACCTCTTTTACAATAATCCCGCTGGACATGTTTTCGCAGGCATCAGAGGTATCAGGAAAGTGGTGGCCGATATCGCCGCCGCCGAAAAGTCCCAGAATGGCATCAGCCAGAGCATGAAGCAGCACATCGCCGTCGGAATGTGCAATTACTTCCGGTCCGCCGGGAATGGGAACACCGCCCAGCACCATAGGACGGCCCTCGCCGAATTTATGGACATCGTAACCCCATCCCACGCAGGGAATGGTTCGTTTGTCTTCTTCGATTTTTTTCAAGTCTTCGGGGTTGGTCATCTTAATGTTACCTTCTTCTCCCTCACAAATATGAACATCCTTCCCGGCCATTTCCACCATGGAAGCATCATCGGTCACATCCCAGCCCTCTTCTTCTGCCTGTTTGTGAGCAGCATGAAGAGTGGACAACGCAAAGCCCTGCGGAGTCTGTACCGCTTTCAAGCGGGAACGAGTCAGCGTTCTTTCAACAATCCCGTCTTCCACTTCCTTAATTGTATCGGTCACATCAATTGCCGGGATGACAGCTTCGTCGCCAGCCTGCAACCGATCAATAATACCGCTGATCATTTTCACCGAAGCAAATGGGCGCGCGGAATCATGAACCAGCACATGGGTACACCTTGAAGGAAGTTCATTCAAGCCGTTGAATACGGAATCCTGTCTGCGTTTTCCCCCGGCAGTTACCTTGAAGCGCATGCCAAGTGAATCTGCACCGTCAAGCTTGGCCACAACCTCTTTCATTTCCTCAACCTGATCAGGAGGAAAAACAAAGATTATGCCGGAGACAGCAGGGGTATTGGAAAAAGTAATTGCGGAATGCCAGAAGAGCGGGAAGCCCTTCCATTCAAGGAATTGTTTTTTGACCCCGCCAACAGCATTCGCCAGACGGGTGCCGCTGCCTGCAGCCAGCAGAACAGCCCACACTTCACCGGATGTACTCATGATTAAATCCCTATAAAAAAAGGGGCAGCCCAAAGGCTGCCCCTTTTTAATCTATACAAATAAAAGAGGAGTCGGACTATAAGCCGGGTCCTGTATCTGCCTTGCGGCAGACGATCATCATTCCTCTAGGATGCATGTTACCATACACCTCAAGCAACCTACCCGAAAGCTCGGCCGGGCCGGCCTCAAACACTTCCCTATTTGGTCTTGCTCCGGACGGGGTTTACCTGGCCGGATATGTCACCATACCCGCCGGTGGGCTCTTACCCCACCGTTTCACCCTTACTCCGATGAATAAACATCGGAGCGGTCTGTTTTCTGTGGCACTTTCCCGGAATCACTTCCGCTGGGAGTTACCCAGCGTCCTGCCCTTCGGAGCCCGGACTTTCCTCCCCGGCATAAAGCCGCGGCGATGATCCGTCCAACTCCTGATATTTCCAGCTCGCTTTTAGCAAGCCAAGCCCCGACAAAAAAGCCGGAGACATTAAAAACTATTTTTCGTCTTTCTGGAGAGCTTTAGGCTTTGCAGCTTCGGGAATGTGCTCAATCCAGTAGATGAGGCGCTGGCAGTTGGGGCAGCTGAGAATCTGCTTGCCTTCCTGCAGCACGTTGTATTCCTGCGGCGGAATCATAATGTTACAGCCGGTGCACACTGCATCTTCAACAGGCACGATAACCGGATGAGCAAGACGAGAGCGGATGAACTCGTAACGCCCAAGAATAGGCTTGGGAACAACTTCACCGGCCTTGTTACGACGCTTGTTGAGTTTATCCAATTCACCGTTGGCAGCATCAAGTTTTTCCTTGAGACCGGCGCGCTTTTCAGTAAGCTCTTCGTTCAGTTCCTTGATTTTACCTTCAATGTCAGCCATCAGTTCGGTCTGACGTTCGGTCTCTTCAAGAACGGTGATCTTTTCTTCTTCACGAAGTCTGTTCAGCTTTTCAAGGCTGTCCATCTCACGCATCATGGCGTGGTATTCCTTGGTGGTACCAACCAGCATCAGCTTGCTCTTGCTCTTTTTTACCTTAACGGAATCTTCTTCGATTTCGTGTTCGAGCTTTTTCTTCTGCTCGGCAAGCAGATCAAGCTTTTCAGTCAGCTGCTGTTTACGCTTTTCAAGGGATTCCTTGCGGGATTCAAGGGCAGCCACATCTTTGGGCGCCTGATCGATTTCCGCTTCAAGAAGGATGATTTCGTCGTCAACCTTCTGCAAAACAACAAGCTGTTCTATCTGTTTTTCATACATTATTGGGTCCCCTTTTGCGGACGGCCTTATCAGGGCCTCCGCCACATCGATGTTCGGAAACTTAAATACAATCCCGTAAGGCCTCTACGGAACTGTTAATTCTCTTTTGTCATGACAGCCCGTTATTTCAGGGCCTGCGCACGCCTTCCCCCTGCACATGATAAGCGAAGGGATTGCGTCCGCTGAAAAATTTCACTTCTACTTCCTTTCCGAGATCTTCTCCGAGAAGAACGGAAAAACGGCGCATCATTTCCTCTTCCAAGGAAAAATGCCCCACATCAAGTACTGCGCCTACACTTTCCTGTGCAGGATGGTACTTCACATCCCCGGTAATGAATACATCCGCTCCAAGGCCGAAAGCCTTATCCATGAACGAAGATCCCGAACCGGGACACATGGCTACACAGCCGACCTTTTCAGGTTCCGGACCGCACAGGGCCACAACCCCGCAACCGGAAAGCTGCGAAACACGCTCTACAAAATCTGCGAAAACAACCGGAGTAGAATATTCTCCAATACAACCGTATCCGAGTATATCACCGGCCTCGTTTTCCGCAACCTGATCAAGCACACGCAGATTTTCAAGCTCAAGCTCCCGCCCGAGCCATGATACAGCACCCTTGAACTGCACATCCAAAGAGGTGTGCGAAGCAAAAAGGGTCACATCCGCGCAAAAGACCTGCTTCATAACATCATGAAACCAGTCCAGCTTTGCAGGCAGCTTTGCTTCAATAGCCAGCGGATGGTGGGTCAGCACAAACTGCGCCCCCCATTCAAGGGCTGAAGAAACAACCTGCGGCAACGGATCAAGGGCCACAGCTACTTTGGTAACATCCCTTTCCGATCCCGCGATTTGAACACCGCAATTATCCCACGGGGCAGCAAACCCCGAAGGAACAAGTGACTCGATCCTGCTGATAACTTCTGCTGTCTTCATAACGGCCACCATTTGCCATGCACACGGCTGCTCATTGCCATGCAAGGAAGATGTTCAATTATTTCCGCTCGTAATCAAATTCAACACATCAAAATACAATAAAATAATATGCTCCCGCAAGGGCTGTCCCCCGGGAGCACAACAGCTTTCGAATGTTAGAAAGCAGAAAGAATTTGGATTGTATTTTGATTTGTATCCATATGAAATAAGTGGTGGGCCAACCAGGATTCGAACCTGGGACCATCCGGTTATGAGCCGGGGGCTCTGCCAACTGAGCTATTGGCCCGTTTCGCCAAGCGAGTCGAGCTTAATAGCCCAACATCCATCGACTTGTCAAGGGTAAAACAAAACACAATTCTTCAAACTAGATAATAACTTCTAGCATAAAAATAAAGCATTTAAAACCAAAGGCAACCTGAACTATTCGATTTCATTCTCGCGAATGTGACGAATCACCCCGGTAGTGGAATATCCGGGCAATAGCGGCAAGGAAAGCACTTCACCGCCACGTCCTTCGACAATATCCCGACCCACAATATTATCCACGGTCCAATCGCCACCCTTGATCAACACATCCGGCTGGACCTTATTGATCAGGTTGTACGGAGTGTCTTCATCAAAGAAAATTACGTAGTCAATACAGGCCAGCCCTGCGAGAACAAAAGCTCTCTGTTGCTGTCCGGTAACCGGACGTTTTTCCCCCTTAATGGAACGCACGGATTTATCGCTGTTCAGGCCCAGCACCAGCAAATCGCCCTGCTCACGGGCACGGGAAAGCAGGTCCACATGTCCGGCATGCAGGATATCGAAGCAGCCGTTAGTAAAAACAATCTTTTTCTCAGCCGGGAAATCCGCCCTGATCTTTGCAAATTCGTCCGCAGAGAGTATCTTGGGGCTATTCAGTTCTATATTTAATTGTTCAGACAAGATTATATCTCCAATTTATTTGAGGCGCTTCGCGCTTTTTGATGAAAAGGATTCGCCTCCGGCGGCCAAAGAAACTTTTTGGAAAAAGTTTCTCTGGACTCTTCAAAAACTTTCAATTTGGCTTCGCCGCTCTATACGCACAAACCGTCATAAATTTAATCAGCAATCCGCTATTGGCAAGGAGTAATCAGCGTGATCAACAATAAAACCACAATCCTTTTTCTCGCCGCCCTGCCATTCTACCTCAATGACTTCAACAACATCTTCATTAAACACGAACTGCTCTGGCTGGCAATTGACTACGGAGCAAAAATCATCCCGCTGGGATTTCTGTATTATCTACTGAGAAGAGGGGAACTTAATCGAGCGGACCTCGGCCTTGTACCGCTGCCGATGAAACAGTTAATCCTCTGGACAATAGGAATTAGCGTGCTCGGCCTCTGCCTTGATGAACCGGGATTTGCGCTCTGGTCCAAGGTGCTGCCATCCATGCGGCTGGGTTCCATTCCCATCGGAACAGACTCGCCACTCTACATGCTGGACATGACTTTCGGATTGGCACTGGTCGCTATCTCCGAAGAAGCCATCTTTCGCGGACTTACCTTCACTGCGCTGAAGGATCGCAGCTATTCCATACCCAAAATATTCCTCATCTCCGCAATTATCTTCGGCCTGATCCACTGGTCACAAGGCCCAGTAGCAGTCATAGCAACAGCAATAACCGGATCAGGGCTCATGGTCTGCATGTACTCAACAAGATCAATATACCCGACCATAATCGCGCACTACGTGATTAATTATCTATCGTTTTCTGGGAAGGCTGTGGAATTTTGGGGATTGTAGACACTAAATGACGCTTGCTTGCAGAAGGCCACACCTCTGTTCAATCCCGGCACTATCTAAACTAGGTGGCTGGATAAATAATACTAATAAGATAAGAAAAGTTCCTACAAATTCAGAAACAGAAGTGGAGCTGAAAAGGAGAATTGCAGTTCCAACAACAGAACAAGTATAAGATATGAATTTCATCATAGCACCCCCATTAACATTAAACTGATTTCTATTTTCTTTTGTAGATATGGGGGATATCAACAGAGGCGTATGGTCCGCCTTCATGGAAGCGTGGGCTCCTGCAAGCAAACGTCTATTATTCAATATACAACAAAGACACTATTGTCAAGCTTAGGACCTAGTTAGTACTCCTAACTAGGCCCTAAAACAATATGTTTACCTTACTTCTTAGGCTGCAAATTTTCAGAAGAACCGAGCACAATCAGCTCAACCCAATCGAGGGCGAAGCTGAGGCATTCTTCTTCGTCATTGAGGATAGCCTGCTGGCGCTCCTCGGAAATATCAAGACGGGAGAACACGTTCATGTCTTTGATAAAATTAATGAAGTTATCTACCTGATAGAGGGCGAGAAAAGCCATATTCAGCTTGCGTTCATCAAGGACAACACCAGCTTTATGGGCGCGGTTCATGATACGCATATAGCGGTCATTAACTTCGTTGTACGGTTCGAGTCCCTGATCTTTCAGCCATTCATCGCTGGTCCAAGCCTTGTCTTCTTCAAATCCACGACAGTGAGGTTCCTGAACGATGAAAAACTGTTCGATGGTCTCGCCGTTCTCGTCCATACGGGAAGCACGCCCAAGGGGGTAAGTGCGGCAGGCACCAGGACGGTTTTCATAGATAGAACAACCTTCTTCACGCACGAAAGGACAACTGCGCTTAGCATTGTCGAGCATACGCAGTTTGCACATGGGAAAACCGGTTCCAGGAGTACGGGTAATATCCGCATGGTTGTGGATGAATTTCTTGCTGTCGTGCCCCAAACCCTTGCGCAAACGAAGAACATCGTAAGGGGTGAGCATGAGGTTAAGGTCACCGCAGCAGGCGTTGAAGCAACGCACTTCGGGATGACAGGCAAAACCGAAAGTCTTACCGGGTTCCAGCTCTGGCAGGTTATTCAGAAATTCCTGAGTTTGATCATGGTCGGACATGGCACTCTCCCTGTATTTGGCTATCCGGCCAGAATCCCCTTCCGCACCAGATACTGCATCTTTTTCTCAAGGTCGGACTGAAGAAGCCTTTCTTCATCAGCCATTATCTGCAGTATTTCGCTACGCGGATGCATGGCCTGCATCTTATATTTGTTACCCAGCGCATTGCCTTCCTGTGCGGCATTGGTATGGCTGGCAAATCCGGTCCGCTTACGGTGCAGGATACGCAAATGCCCCTGATAAACAGGAAAATCACCTTTCAGGCAACTGCGCAAATCATGCTCCAGATCGTCATACTGCGAGGGAGAAAGGAACAGGGAAAAGCCTCCGTTGTCAAGCAGCTTCTGTGTCCTGAACAGATGACAACACCCGGTAACAGAACCGCAAGGGCGCATGAAATCGAAATATCCACTGTCTAAAAGATAGAGATGTAGATCCGAACACCGGAAAGGGTTTGGTGCGATCTTGGACAAATCCACTTCAGGCCCGTCGCCTTCATCACCCACGGGCTGAATGATGTGCAGGTCCACGGACTGCATGACTGAGGGAGCGGCATGATCCAAAACCTTGCAGCCCCAGACTCCGGCTTCGGGATAGGCTTCGACCGCTGCGCCGAAACGGGAAATCCAGTCCGGCTCAACTTCCACATCGTCATCAAGGTAGACCGCAAAATCGGATTCCATAACCTGTGATTCCTTCATCAACCAGTTGCGGGCAGCGGCAGCTCCTACGTTTACGGGCAGATCAATGCGCACCATCTGCTCCCCGAACTCACTCTGCCACTTGTTGATGACCTCGGCAGTGCCATCAGAAGAACCGTTATCGAGCATAAAAATCTTGGCCCCGTGCAGTTCGGAGCGATGCAGGGAACTGAGCGTTGCTTCCAGCTCTTCAGCCTTGTTGAAACAGTAGAGAAGAATGGCCAGACTTCCGGGCAACGGAGAAGTCTTTTCATCCAATCCGCAAGCCAGATCATAGACGCGCATAGCTTCGGAAGTTCTCCAAGGTTGTGCCCCCACAGCCCCGGCAAGGATAGAAATGGCGGTTTCGCGTTCCCCAAGCTTCAAAGATACGGATGCAACAAGCTGAGCCATGTTATTCAGTCCGAAAACGTCAGAAGCGGACATAAGTAGAGGAAATGCTTCTGCCGCATTTTCACTCATATAGTGTAAAAAGGCTCTGGAGCAGTTAATTGCCGGAAGAATTTCAGCGGAGAACTCTCCTGACAATATTTCCAACCCGAATCCAAAATCGGCAAAAGCCCCGGCATGTACCATACCCTGCTGTATCCAGAAGAGATTACCCGGTTCTTTTTCAAGAGAAGAAAGGATATATTTCTTGACCTTGTCAGCATCACGCTTACCTGTAATGCGCAAAAAATATGAAAGGTTTTCCGGCTGCTTCCAATTGGCAGCAACTCCCTTAAGGCAGGATACTACAGAAGAAGGGAAAAGCGGCAACAAGCCTTCTATCCGGCTAAGCTGTGCTGCGGTATTGCCATCTAAAGGGTTGGAGCTATAGGCCGCAAGCAACAATTCAACACCCAACTGCGGGTCTGATTCCAAAGCATGTGCCCCGACATCAAAAAGATGCTTCGCCCCCACGGACCCCATCAAGAGTTTGCGGCGAACGGGTTCGTGCATATCAGACCAATAAGTATCGCTGTAGAGTTTGCCCATTTATATTCCCTTCTGATTAACGGATGGATTATTCAAACCCACGTTAACCAAAAGAAATCCCCTCCACAACTCTTCTTGTAAAAACAAAAATGGAGAAGAGTTCTTCGACCCTTCTCCATAAATCTCTTGTGCTGGAACCAATGGTCAAGCCCCCCACAGTATACAGAGGAGACTCCAGTGCCACAAATTGCAGTTTACCGATCAACAGACCAAACACTGCATTGGACAGGCTCGCGCAACGCAGCCTGTCTTTTAGGGATGCATTTTAAATGCTCCTGAGAATCAAAAGCCCTGTTCATGAAGAGATTGTAAGCACCTGCAAGCATAGCCATAAACAATCCTAAAGCCAAAGCCTTGCCGCCCCCGACACCCAGCACGCGTATAGCAGTGAGCACGACAACAGGCAGCATAATCGATTCAAGCAGCAAAGAATGTAACAGCCTCAGCCCGAGACTGCGCTCATAGAGATCCCTACCTTGCCGAAGCATCGTATGATCAAACACCAATGTATAAATATAGTTAACCGGAATAGTCATAAGTGAGACCATCACCATGAACCGTCCGGTAATATCGGAATTCTGCCAAAGGACTAACGACAAAATCGGCGTCATTAAAACCATCAGCGAAAGATCAATCACTAAAACAAAAATAGCCCGAAATACGGGTGAACGTAATGTTGTTTGCACAGCTTCTCTCCTTTCTTGTTTTTTATTTCTTTCAATCTTTTATTCAGTTTGGTAAAGATAGAAACAATCTTAAAACAAGATAGGTTATATCAACATGAGATTTTCCATTGAGCACATAGAAGCATTTGTCACGGTAGTCGATACGGGATCATTTTCCGCCGCTGCCCGGAGCCTAGGCAAAGTTCAAAGCCAGATAAGCACAGCCATTGCGAATCTGGAAGATGATCTTGGAATCACCCTTTTTGACCGGAGCGGAAAATATCCACAGATTACGCAGAAAGGAGAAGAGCTTCTTTTTAAATCCCGCAAACTTTTGCGCCAATCAGAAAAATTGATCAAACATGCCGACCGCCTCGCCTTAGGCGAACAGACATTGCTGCGCCTTGCACTGGACGAGTATATGCCCCTGCATATTACAACTCAGGTCCTTAATTCTTTCCAAGAGAGATTTCCGACCATTGACTTAGAAGTACTCTGGGGGGCTGTGGGCAATGTGCAAAAAAATGTAAGTTCGGGACAAGCGGACGTTGGAATAGATGTCCCAGTGGACAATATTGCATCATCCGGACTTTCTTTTAAAAAGTTGTCTCTTATGGAATTCTGTGCTGTGGCTGCACCAAACCATCCCTTGGCAGACATGAAAGCACTGACCAAAGAGACACTGCAATCATATAGACAAGCAATGGGCATGAGCCAGCACGGTTCCCGGCTCCCGGATTCATTCAAAAAAAGCGATCAGGTATGGCTGTTTGAGGACAGCCGGTTAATCCACCGTCTGGTTCTGGCCGGAACAGTCTGGGCAGGATTGCCCCGCAATATGGTTGCGGAGGACCTTCTATCCGGTAAACTGGTAGAACTTCCCATAAAGCTAGCTGAAAATGAACTGAAAGGAATCTTCTACTACGTCTGGAATGTTGCGCATGAGCTGACCCCGGCAGAACAATGGCTCTGCGAAAATTTCGGTAAGAAACTTCGCGACGCTATTTCTTAATCAGCCGGTCAATGTCCGGCAGTGCAGTCTGAGGCTTATCTCCGGGCAATGAGGAATACACGGTCAGAAGCGATTGCGCTTTTGCTGTGGTAGACATGAAAGAACGCACGATCCTGCGATTCAAACGTCCCATTTCACTACGCAACTCACCGTCTTCGATGAGTCTTTTCATGGACGTGGCGAGAGCTTCGGTGTCTTCCACTTCGCAGAGCAGTCCGTTGACTCCGTCGCGGATCAGCTCAGCAGTGCCCCCTGCCTTGGTGCAAATGGCTGCCAAGCCGCACTCGAAAGCTTCAAGCAGGGTGTTGGGCATGGATTCCTGACGTGAACTCATGACGTAAATATGCGAGGTCGCCAGCAGCTTAACAACTTCCTCATGGGGGATATAGCCGGGGCACTCAATACGCTCCAACGTTGCCGGAGAAGCAACATCCCGATATGCGGAAAGGTCTTCCATTCCCACGGCAATAAAACGAACGCCTTCGCATTTGTCCTGCGCCAGCAAACGGTCCACCGCCTTGATATATACATCAGGACCTTTGGCGTGACCCTCGTTACCTACGTAAATAATGGAAGTTTCCGCAGCGCGCTTGGGCTTGCGCCCTCCGCCCACAAAAGAGTTGTAGACCACCTGCGCACGCTTGGGCAGCACAAAATGTTTGAGCAGGACTTCACGGCTCTTGGCAGAGTTGCAAATGTAACCGTTACCGATAAGCGAAAAGAGCGGCGCCAGCGGATTAGGTTTGTAGATAACACCACGGTTAAAGAAAAGTTTGAACTTGCGCCCGCCAAGCAAGGAAAGTCCCTTGGCAATGCAACCGATTTTGACCGCACGGTTGTGATAGGTATGAACCACATCCACCTGGTGCTCTTCGATCACATGGGAAAGGAACCCAGCAGCAGCGAGCATATTCTTGAAGTCATCCAGAACAATAACTTCAACACCCAATTCTTCCAGTTCCGGAATAAGCTTAGAGCCGGGTTTGAGCACGGCCACTACACCGAGTCCGGCATGAATCATGGCTCTGGCACTGTTGATCAGCTGCCTGCTGCCGCCGGAAAGCTTTTCGGTATCGGTGATATAGAGGACCTTGCCGATATCATTGCGCTTGGTGAAAAATTTGAAGCAAAGCATGGCTGAGGCTTCATTGGAATACATATGCAACCGCTGCTTGATCCATGCAGCATCTTTGCTGGTGCCAACCCCGATTCGGTTGATACGCATAGGATCGGTGCCGAGCATATTAGCAGAACGCTCAAGGGTGAAAGTTCCGCAGAATCCGGCTGCTGCAGCCTCCTGCATACCGATGACATCGAAATCTCCCCAAGGCCAACAGAAGAATTGACGGCGCGCACCATTGATCTTCTTGATTTTTTCAAGGCAGGTTTTGAAATCTTCGCGAATAAATTTGCGTCTTTCATCATCGGAGCGACGCTTGAAGGTTACCTTGCCCTTACGGAACTGAGGCCAGAGCCCATTGTAGGCAAAAGCACTGCCATAATCATAGGTCGGCAGCTCAGAATCAAATTTACGATACACACCCCATGTAGACCAATGGGAGTCTGCAGAAAAATTACCTTTGAAACGGAAATCCTTGAAGCAACCCTGATGACGGCAGGTGTGGGCGTAAACTTCCATACCTTTGTCATGAACCAGCGATTTCAGTTCCGCTTCATTCATGAACTGGGAATTGTCGTTTTCAGAGAGAGCCTTGATGAAGGACTCACGCATGGAGAGCATCTGCGGAACATCCGCCCTGCTCCTGATCTTTCCCTGACCGATAAAATCACTGACCGCAAAAAAGACCCCGGTCATACCCCGCTCTTCAAGCATGGGCACAACATTGATCCAGTTGCTGATATGGCAATCATCAAAGGTGAGCACCACATATTTATCGTCAATGGGCTTGCGACCCATGCAGATTTCATAAAGATGGTCGGCAGTAATGGTCTTGAATCCCATCTCCTGAATCATATCAAGATGGGAAGCAAAAGTGGCGGGGGAATGACCGTCCTCTTCACAGACGGCGTGATAACAAAAAACAGGAACACTCTTACCGAGCATGCGACAACTCCGAAACGCTTCGATGTCAAAAGCCCTCCCCCCGTAAAATTATACTTAAACGGGGGGAGGGAAATCAATTACATTTGCAGACGGAAAGTTTCGGTTGAAAGCTTCCGTTCGAGTCGTCTTGCCACGAGACTCATCAGGTAGCAACAAATAAAGTACAAAAATGCTACGGTAGTATAAATTTCAAAGGGATAGATCATCAGCCTGTTGTTGAGACCCTGAGCAACAAAGGTAAGCTCGAGAACTCCGATAACAAAAGCCAGAGAGGTGTCTTTGAAAATCGCAATAAACTGTCCCACAATAGCCGGAAGCATCTGCTTCAATGCCTGCGGAAGGATAACTTTACGCATGGCCTGCCAGTAAGTC
Organism: Maridesulfovibrio salexigens DSM 2638; assembly: GCF_000023445.1. GTDB lineage: Bacteria > Desulfobacterota > Desulfovibrionia > Desulfovibrionales > Desulfovibrionaceae > Maridesulfovibrio > Maridesulfovibrio salexigens. The sequence goes on from NC_012881.1 coordinate 3,764,738, forward strand.
AGCCCGGTAGAAACCGCAGCTTCAAACTGTCCGGGGGGCAGGTTCTGGATACCGGAACGGACAATCTCAGCCAGATATGCCCCGGTAAATACGGTCAAAGCAATAGTCGCCGACCAGAAAACGTTCAGGAACTGCCCGGTCAGAATCGGGATAAAGAAATAGATCCAAAAAATAACCATAATCAGCGGGTTACCGCGAATAAGCTCAATGTACAAAGTGGACGGGATCAGGAAAAGCTTGTTCTTGGAAGTACGCCCGATACCTACGATCAAACCGATGAAGAAGCTGACAGAAATAGCAATCACCGACATGATAATGGAGAAAGACAGACCGCCCAGTCCCCAAAGAATTTCATTAGGATCACCTTCGGGAAATCTCCACCAAAGCATCGTTCCGATATTCTCGCGAATAACTTCAAAGTTAAATTTGGAGACACCGTAAAGCGCGGACACAACCAGAAAGCCCAGACAAGCCAGAAAAGTACCCTTCCAGATAAGTCCAAGCACCTTGGACAGTTTAGCAATAAACGCCTTGCGCGCAGCCTGTGCGCTGGAAAGGCTGAAGTCATCCTGACGTCTGCGTTTTATACGGCGGTGCATTTTGGCAATGAAAGCAAATGGAGCTTCAAAGGGCCAGAAAAGCATATGCGCAAACTTGTGCCCCAGAGTACGGTCCTTGACCGGAACAATCTGCAGCTTCCAGTTAACCAAAGTAAGGATACCGGCGATGGTCAGGGAGAGGGAAAGATATATTACTGTGGCGGCTGTGGTGGCCTCGAATCCCTTAAAAGTCATACCTTCGATCTGCTGGGAGGCCCAACAGATTTCCGGCACACCTACAACCATAGCCAGCGAAGAGTTCTTCATGTTGTTCAGGAACTCACTGCCCAGCGGCGGAATGATGGCCCGGAAAGCGAGCGGAAGAATAATCTTGGTCAGAGTCTGAAAAGGAGTCAGCCCTGATGAATACGCCGCTTCCAGCAGCCCCTTGGGAATGGACTGGATACCGGCACGAATGACCTCTGCCATAAAGGAACTGGTGTAGATACCAAGCCCAACTGTGGCGGAGAGCATTTCAAAATTCTGATCAAAGAGAAAATTACGGGCTGCTTCCGGTAAGCCCATGGGCAGAGCGAAATACCAGAAGAAAAGCTGCACCAGCAGCGGGGTGTTTCTGAAAAATTCAACGTAACAGGTACAAAAATAATATACCGGCTTGAACTGAGAAAGCCTGCCCAGCCCGAAAAGAATACCGAGGCCCAGCGCAATTGCCGAACTCATAAGCGAAATACTGATGGTCAGGTTTAGACCGGTGACGAGCATTCCGCCCAGCACTTCACCGTAAGAAGGATCTTCTTTGTATAATACCGACCAATCGAATTTGTAGCCGAAGTCGAAGACCCAGCCAAAATAGTAGACCAGTATGGCGGTCACAGTGGCGAGGCATAGATACTGAACCCAAGTTTTTTCCAGATAGCGATTGATCATTGCAGAAACTTTCTCTTTGTCTTCAATTTAAAAAGTGGCGGGGCCACGGGACCCCGCCTGTCTAGCAAATCAAATGAAGCCTAGGGCCACATTTCAATTTTTTCAGTAAGGGGGAAGTAGTATTTGGTGTCAGGACCGTACCACTTGTTGTAGATCTTTTCGTAGGTACCGTCTTTCCACATATCCTGCAGTGCAAAGTTAACGGCGTCACGAAGCTTGGAATCATCTTCAACCAGACCGATGCCGTAAGGCTCGTTGGAGAAGAAGTCGCCAACCAGTTCGTATTTACCGGGAACCTGTGCAGCGTAGCCGAGCAGGATGGTGGAGTCGGTAGACCATGCATCTACGCGGCCCATCTGCAGTGCCTGAAAGCACTCAGATTCTTTCTGGTAAGAGATAACTTTGGGAGCAGCATCGCCGAGGCTCTTGAGCAGGTTCTTAACGTTCAGCTCAGAGGTGGTACCCTGCATAACAGCAACTTTTTTACCTACGAAGTCCTTGAGAGTGGAGAACTTGCCTTTGGGAGCAAGCATCTTCTGACCGTCAAAGAAGTAAGTGATGGAAAAATCGATGGATTTGTCACGGGAACGCTTGTGAGTCATGTTGGAAACGGAAGCGTCAATGCGGCCCTGCTGGAGGAAACCGATACGGGTTTTGTTGTTAACGGGAACCTGATCGATTTTAACGCCCAAGCGTTTTGCTATTTCGTTAGCAATATCAACATCAAATCCAACCCATTCTTTCTTGGCGTTGTAGAAAGCGCCGGGAATGGAGTCAGTCATGATACCGACACGGATAACCTTGTCTTTCATGATTCTGTCATAGGTGGCACCTGCAAATGCAGTTGCAGCAAAAGCCATAACCAGAGCGGCTGCGAGAGCCAGAGTCATAAACCTTTTCATTCTTTCCTCCTGCGTGGAAATAGACAAAGAGTATACAAAAGAGCGATCCCCGACACCGGAAACCGCGAGCTTCCTGATACTGAGCCTGTAAAAATTAATTTACAAGCAATTACCTCACCTCACTATTTACACCCATCATATATAATAGATGGGGAATTCCCCTAATGTGAAAGGATCTTGCTCAAGAAGAGCTTGGAACGTTCATGCTGCGGGTTGTGGAAAAATTCATCGGGAGTGTTTTCCTCAATGAGAGTTCCCTCATCCATAAATATAACCCTGTCCGCAACCTCACGGGCAAAGCCCATTTCATGGGTTACGCAAACCATGGTCATACCTTCACGGGCCAGAGCCTTCATTACGTCCAGCACCTCGTTGATCATTTCCGGATCAAGGGCGGAAGTAGGCTCGTCGAAAAGCATGATATTGGGGCGCATAGCCAGACCGCGGGCAATTGCCACACGCTGCTGCTGACCGCCGGAAAGCTGGGAGGGATAATCCCCGGCCTTGTCCGGGATGTTGACCTTGGAAAGGAGTTCCATGGCCAGATCTTCAGCATCCTTGCGTTTCATATTCCGAACCATTGTCGGGGCAAGGATGATATTTTCCAAAACCGTCATATGCGGATAGAGGTTAAAAGACTGAAATACGAATCCGATCTCCGCCCGCAGCAGGGGCAGGTTAACCCTCGGACCGTTCACATCCATATCTTCTACAATAATTTCACCTTCCTGAATGGGCTCAAGACGGTTAATGCAACGGATCATGGTACTTTTACCAGATCCGGAAGGCCCGCATACAACAACCACTTCGCCTTTTTTAATATGGAGGTTAAGATCCCTCAGGGCGTGGTAGTCACCGTAGTATTTATTGACATTGTTAAATTTTATCACTTTTGTACAAATCCCGTAAAAAATTGTTCTTAGCTCGAAAAAAACGGGTACCAAATGGAACAAAATTCGGCAAGTCCATCTCTATTTTGGATGAACACTTCTTTTTTTAGCGTTTCGCGAATTATCTATCTTATGAAAAATCATTTTTGTTAAAATCACCCCTTATTTTTCCTGCAAAAGACAACTCCACACAATATTGTTGATTTCGTAAATCGAAATTATTTTTAACTTTCTTGCGTTTTGATCATAAATTTTCCTTTCTAATCAATATGAAAGAAAGCCCAAAAATACGCAGTGCAGAACTTAAGCGGGTATTATACAAAAGAATTTCATACATTTTCAACATAAACCCGCCTGCAAAAAGGGATATTCTGCTCGTATTTTAAGATTTTCCCTTAATTAATCAGCCTTAATAATATATATGGAGTTGAAAAGGTTCTCACTTAGAGATATGGAATCTACATGCCTGAGAGTACATTACTATTCATAGCCGAACCCCAATCCGTGACATCCGTGTTTTCCCCGCTCAAAGAAGCGGGTTTTCAAGCCGGACTGGCCGACAACCTTGCCGGGGCCATCAATTTCATTAAAAAGTCAAAACCGTGCCTTATTTTCACCAGGCCGGTCATGCAGGGCTATTCTGCTCAGGCACTTCTGGCCGAAGCCGTAAATATTGAAAATTTCCCTCCGGTAGTGGTTTTTTCCCGCAACGGTTCTGCCGATGAAGCCCAGAGATTCATGGAACTGGGAGCCCGCGATTACTGGCTGGAACCGCTTTCATGGGAGAAGATCAAACTTATGCTTCCTGATGAAAAGCCTTCCTCCATGCCCTCAGCGGATCAGCTGGGAACAGCGGACAAACCTGCCGCACCGGAACAAAAAGGCACACAGGGCCGCTATCAGATCATCGGACAGCACCCGGCTATGGCCCGCGTTCTGGGCCTTGCAAAACAGGTAGCCAAGTCAAAAGCGACAGTACTTATTTCAGGTGAATCAGGAACAGGTAAGGAAATGTTCGCCCGCTTCCTGCATCACCATTCAGACCGCAACGACAAGCCTTTCGTGGCTATCAACTGCGCCGCCCTGCCCGAGCATCTGCTGGAATCAGAACTTTTCGGACATGAGAAAGGCGCATTTACCGGAGCCATCAACCGCAAACTCGGTAAGTTTGAACTGGCTTCCGGCGGAACAATCCTTCTTGATGAAATCACTGAAATGGAGCTGGGCTTACAGGCCAAGCTGCTCAGAGTTTTACAGGAAGGAGAAATCGACCGAGTCGGCGGAGTGGAAACCGTAAAAGTTGACGTACGCGTTCTGGCTACAACCAACCGGGCAATTGAAGAAACAGTAAAGGAAGGCAAATTCAGGCAGGACCTTTTCTACCGCTTGAACGTCATTCCGCTCAAACTTCCCGCCCTTGCGCAGCGCGGGGAAGATATTCTGCTGCTGGCGAAATTTTTCGTTAATAAATACTGCACTGAATACGGACTGTCCCCTCTGGCTTTTTCCGAGGAAGCAACAAACTGGCTGCTGGGTTACGAATGGCCCGGTAACGTACGTGAGTTGCAAAACCTCATGGAAAGAGCGGTCTTGCTGGCTGGTGCAGGCCCCATTGAATCCAAGCATTTCCTTAACGACCCCGATGCATGGATGCCGGATGAAGCACACACCGAAGGTGCTGCTCCTACTGAAGAGCAGACTGCAAATGCTGACGGCGTAGCAGCAGAATTCGCAGTAATGCCCATTTCCGAAATGGAAAAGAAACTGATCATTAAAAGTCTGGACCAGACTTCCGGCAACCGCACCAAGGCCGCAGAGCTACTGGGTATCTCAGTTCGAACACTGCGCAACAAGCTTAATGATTATAAGAAACAGGGTTTGGATTTATAATTTTTCCGCTGAATCAAAAAGAAAAGGGGTTACCGAAAATCGGCAACCCCTTTTTTAATGACTCAATACTGACCTCACCCGATAAACCAGCCGTCTATAATTTCCACTTTTATCTGTGTCCCCGCCTGCATATGGGCAAATCCGGGTAGGCACAGATTCACGGACTCCGAAAGCTCTCCAAGACAATCCACCTGCAATTCCACATGGGTCTGTCCGCCGGTATAAATACTACGTTTGGCTGTACATGAAAGTCCATTCTCCCCCGGTCTTACCCAGCCGCACTTAAGCGCACAAAACCCCTTCTGCCCTGCTTCGGCTCCGCTATGACGAGCCGTGAAACAGTAATCGTCAATGCAAAGCTCGCATTCTGCGGCACCGGATTTTTGAACCTCAACCGGAAGTACCGACCCATTTCCTACAAATCGAGCCACTCCCACTGTTGCCGGACAATCATAAAGTTCCTGCGGAGTTGAAAACTGCACAATATTCCCATGATCCATAACTGCGATGCGGTCAGCAATAGCCATGGCCTCGGACTGATCGTGAGTTACGAAAAGCATGGTTGCTTTAGTCTTTTCATGAAAAGATTTAAATTCCATGAGCATGGATTCACGCAGATGCACATCAAGGTTAGCCAGCGGTTCGTCCAGCAAAACAACATCCGGAGCCATAATCAGACAACGGGCCAATGCCACCCTTTGGCGCTGTCCTCCGGAAAGATCCGCCGGGTTACGGTCCCCCATACCGGAAAGCCCCACGGATTCAAGGGCATCACGCACAGCCAACTTAAGCGCTTGTCCGTTCCTGCCTTTAATTTTTAGTGGATAGCCGATGTTTTCAGCTACATTCATATGCGGCCAGAGGGCGTAGGACTGGAAAACCACCCCCACATTACGGTTCTCCGGGCTGACATGAGTTGTGCCGGAAGAAAAAACATACTCCCCGGCCCGGACCAGACCGGAATCAATTTCCTCAAATCCTGCCAGAACCCGCAGCAAGGTGGTCTTTCCGCAGCCGGATGCACCAAGCACGGAGACCAGCTCCCCGTCATTTATGTTCAGGGAAACGTGATCAAGAGCCACTGTTTCGCCATAACTTTTCACAATATTTTCAATTACAACTTCAGCCATTTAATCTTCCGCAAATAGTAAAAATTTCATCAGCCCTGCCATGGAATCACACCCTTAGGTGCCTTTCGCCCAAGAAAAGAAAGTACGGTCATCAAGAGCAGAACAGCCACAATGACCAAAATGGATACAGCCGATGCAAGCACGGCATTTCCGCTCTCATCGAGGTTAAAGATAACCACGCCCAATGTTTCTGAGCCGGAGCTCCAAAGCAGCACCGAAACGGTCAGCTCATTGAAAGCAGCAAGAAAAATAAACAAGCCTCCGGTGGCTGCGGCGGGCATGATCAAAGGAACAATGATGTCCTTCATGCGTCGGAAGAAACCGGCTCCGCACATCTGGGCAGCCTCTTCCAATACCCGGTCGGTCTGGGTGAAACCGCCTATTACCGGACGCAGTCCCATAGGTAAAAAACGAGCCAGATAAGCCACAAGGATGATCCAGACCGTACCATAAATACTTACTCCGAAGACCGGTTTAAGGAAAAGCAGAATGCACCCGATAGCCAGCACCACTCCGGGAAGAGCATACGGCAACTCCATAAGCGGACTCATAAAGCGGAGCAAAGAATTCTTCTGCCAGACCAGAAAATAGCCCAAAGGGATACCGACCAGGCAGAGAATCAAGGCCGCTCCCCCGGCAAGAGAGAAGCTGTTGATAAACGCCCTTGTGGTTGCGTCATGCTTGAAAAGCACATTGAAGTAGTTGGAAAAGGTCATGGTCTCAGCATTCAACTCCACCCCGAAGGAAGGAATTAATGATGAAAAAAACAGGGCACAGAGAGGAATAACCAACACCAGCAGGATAACCATCCAGCTCGCGAACTCGGCCAGTGAACGTAATTTGCCGAGACGGTATTTAAGCAGTTCAGAAGGAGCACCCACCAAACGGTAGTCCCTACGATTAAGCATGTAGGACTGGAGCAGGATGCCGAATAAGGCAAGCATGCTGATCAATACTGAAAGAGATGCTGCCTCAGCAATAACTTCAGGACCGAACATGGCCAACCGCTGATATATTAATGTAGTCAGAACCGTATAACCGGCAGGAATACCGAGCATAGCCGGAATACCGAAATTACCAATACAGGAGACAAAAGCGAGTGCCATCCCGGCTGTCAGGGCCGGAGTCATCAAAGGCAGCACGATATCACGCAACACTCGACTATTACCAGCACCGCAAACCCGGGCGGCCTCGACCATTTCCCGAGGCATAGCCGCAAGCCCTGCCTTAAGGGAAAGAAATATAAGCGGGGCCTGTTGAATCCCCAAAAGCAGAATTATCCCAAATGGAGAGTACATGGGGTGAGGCGTTCCCGGAGCCGGGGCAATACCCAAAAAATTCAATAACACGCTGGAAGGTCCGAAAAGCTGAATCCATGACAAAGCCGTAATCTGCGGCGGGATCATCATAGGCATCATGAAACAGAAAGTCAGAGCCTTGCGAAAGCGGATGTCAGTCAATCCCACCAGCAATCCCATGGCAGAACCTAACAGAGTCGCCAGCATGGTGGCGCAGCCCCCTACAAAAATAGTATGCCGAAAAGCTTTCCAAGTACCGGATTCATCCATGATTTCACGCAATATCTCAAGGCTGAAGGTCCCATCAGGAACCACGGACTCCACCAGCAAACGAATGGTAGGCATCACGGAAAGAATGCACACCGAGAGAAAAACCGGAAGGAAAATTGCGAGACCGCTATCCCGGGCCGGGATAACCCCGGCCCGGACGGCTTTATTTAAAAACATAGATTAACCGCCGAAAACCTTGACGAATTTTCTTTTGCTCTTTTTATCCTGAGCAAGAGCCTTGGAGGTATCTAGGTTCATAAGCTTTATCTTTGCAGGAAAGCCCTCGGGCGGAGTAATGCCTGCTTTAGCAGGCATAAAACCCTGAGCGGAAGCGAGCTTCTGGCCCTCATCTGAAAGCAGAAAATCTACAAATTTTTTCGCGCCGGTAGGGTTCTTGGCAGTGGAAAGGATAGCCACAGGTTCCGTTACAGCACTGGCTCCCTCTTCAGGAATGATGAAAGTTACAGGAGAACCTTTGAGCTTGTTACGAATTGGCAGGTAGTCGATACAAAAACCGTAGAGTTTTTCACCACTGGCTACAGCCTTGAAGGTTCCGCCGTTACCTTTACTGTTTACTGCGCCATTCTCAGCCAGTTTTTTATATACATCCCAGCCGAGAGCGGAATCCTGAGTCAGTGTATGCATATGCACAGCAGCAGCTCCAGAATAAAGGGGACTGGGCATGATCAAAAGATTCTTTGCCTCAGGACGCTCAAGATCCTTGATCGATTTAGGTTTGAACGGAGCCTTATCATTGTAAATGATTCCGGTACTGATGATCTTTGTGCTGAAAAATTCCCCATCCTTATCGTAAAGGTTCTGATCATAGCCTTTAGTCGGGGCAGCTTTATAAGCCATGAGGCGCCCTTCTTTCTTCAACCCTTCCATGGTCACCATATCAGCAATAAGAATTACATCAGGGCGAGGACTACCCGCTGCAAATTCAGCACGCAATTTATTCATCAGCGCAGTAGTACCTGTACGGGTCCACTCAACATCAATACCGGGATTGGATTTCTTGAAAGCTTCAACGGTCTGCTGGGCATCCTGCTCAAGCTGAGAAGTATAAATCACAATTTTTTCATCCGCATTTACAAAAGAACAAACGCAAAATACGGCAACAAGGGCCATTAGTACGATTTTCTTCATTACTCACTCCTAAAACTGAATTTTAAATAAAAGAAATACATCTCATCTAGATCAGAATTTGCCACAGCGAGTGTCACGATATAGAACCATTACTGAAACATCAATGTGTCATTTTGATAATAAAAACAATAAAATAATTCAGACCTCACAAATCGGAAATAGAAAAAAACTATTCATCCAAGGACTGTTTTGCTCTATTTCAAAACATTTTTCCGAGAAATATGCTTAGCCATTGATGTTCATTCCCGTCACACAAACCAAACATTTATTAACATTATGTCATATAAAAGTATGATGTCTTTCATCTTATAGATGTTAATCTCATTCCAGAGGTTAATTGAATCCGCTGGAATTATTTCACGACTATAGGTTGATATTGATAACCTTTTGCAATACTATTAAGTCTAACAAGCTAACTTCTCTTTGCGATATCCCCCCAAAAGAATTCTTCCAATCGAAAGAGATCAGACCCACTCATTACATTAGGGAGAGGAAAAGTGACCAAACTTTCCATTCGCGGCAAACTTGCCGTTCTTTTCTGCATTGCAATTTTCACCTCGCTGATCACCATAGGACTCAGCGCATATTCTTCATATGAACTCACAGAACTTGAGGCTCAAAAGGCACAGGAAATAATGCTCGATGGCCAGAAGGAAAAACTCAAATCCGCAGTATCATCAATGGCAGCGGCTCTTTCCGGCGCAGTTGCAAACTTAGGAGACGAGCAGGAGCAGCTTAAGCTGATGCGTACCATGATCAAGGACGCATTCTATGAAGATGATTCCTCCGGCTACTACTTTATCTACAAAGACACGGTTAACGTTGCCCATCCGGTAAAGCCCTCACTGCATGGCAAGGACCTCGACAATCTTGTAGGCAAAGACGGCATTTATTCCGTACGGGAACTGGCCCGCGCAGCCCGCAACGGCGGAGACTTCGTACATTTCACATGGGATAAGCCCGGATATGATAAACCCATGCCAAAGCTGGGCTACGCAGCGATGATTCCGGGCACCGACTTCTGGATCGGAACCGGAGTATACATCGACAACATCAAACGTCAGGCGGCACTCATAAGGACTGAAATGGAAGAACAGAACTTCACTGCCATCCTGATCCAAAGCGGAATTTCCGCCGGTCTTTTACTGCTCATTCTCCTTCCGGCAGGAATCATCATGGGTAAAGGAATCATTAAACCCATCATTGAAATCAAGGAAGAAGCACGCAAAATAGCATCCGGCAACTTTGACACTAACCTGACCGTCACCAGCAAAGATGAAATTGGCGAACTGCAGGTCGCTCTTTCCGAAATGGCAGATTCCTTACAGGAAAATATTACTGAAATTACCCGCAAAGAACAGGAAGCCGCATACAAAGCAGAAGAAGCTCTACGAGCAAGCGCCGAGGCCAAAGCCGCCAACGATCTGGCCGAAACCAAGGCCGCAGAACTTCTCGAAGCCGCTATTCAACTTGATAATGTAGTTGATTCCGTATCCGCCGCATCCGAAAACCTGATGGTACAGATTGAACAATCCAGCGCCGGAGCCACTGAACAGGCCAGCCGCGTTGAAGAGACTGCCAGCGCCATGGAAGAGATGAACGCTACAGTGATGGAAGTGGCCCGAAACGCTGCCAGTGCAGCTGAGGACGTAGACAAAGCCCGCAACATGGCCGAAGAAGGCGCAAAAGTTGTTTTCCGCGCAGTAGGCGGTATCGAAACAGTGTCCACGCAATCCAAAGTCCTCATGGAAGACATGACCACCCTCGGCAATCAGGCTGAAGGCATCGGCGAAGTCATCAATGTAATTAACGATATTGCAGACCAGACCAACCTGCTGGCGCTCAACGCTGCAATTGAAGCGGCACGGGCCGGGGAAGCTGGCCGTGGATTCGCTGTTGTTGCGGATGAAGTGCGTAAACTGGCTGAAAAAACAATGGCCGCCACCAACGATGTTTCCAATGCAGTGAAGAGTATTCAGGACGAAGCACGCAAGAACATCGATAACACGGTGAAATCTGTAGAGACAATCACCGAGGTAACCGAACTTGCTACCGCTTCCGGTGAGTCCCTGCGTGAGATAGTTACACTGGTCAATGCTGCTACTGCACAGGTGCAGTCTATTGCCACCGCAGCTGACCAGCAGAGTGCCGCCAGTGACGAAATAAACCGTTCCATCACCGGAATCAGCGAGATTTCCATAGAAACCTCTGATGCCATGACCCTATCCAGAAACGTAGTCAGCGACCTTTCCGTCCAGATCAAAACCCTGAACAGCATGACCGAGCGCATGAAAGGTTAAAACCCACCCCGCTTAGACAAAAAAAGGGCAGTCCGTCACCGGACTGCCCTTTTCTATTTCATTTCTATCTGTGATTACTCAGCGGTAATTACTTCCAATCCGCCCATGTAAGGACGCAGTGCTTCGGGAATCACAATGGAGCCGTCTTTCTGCTGGTAGTTTTCAACTACAGCAACAAAAGTACGACCTACAGCAAGACCAGAACCGTTCAATGTGTGTACGAACTGTTTCTTTTTGCTGTCTTTGGGCTGAAACTTAATGTTGGCACGGCGAGCCTGAAAGTCCACGCAGTTGGAGCAGGAAGAAATCTCACGGTATTTATCCTGTCCGGGCAGCCATACTTCAATGTCGTAAGTTTTAGCGGAACCAAAACCCATGTCACCGGTACACAGGGTAATAACCCGGTAGTGCAGGCCGAGACGCTTGAGGATTTCCTCAGCATGTCCGGTCATCTTTTCGAGATCTTCGAAACTTTTGTCCGGGTGTGCAAAGCGAACCATCTCTACTTTGTGGAACTGATGCTGACGGATAAGGCCTTTGGTGTCCTTACCGTAAGAACCGGCTTCGGAACGGAAGCAGGGAGTCGGTGCGCAGTAGGCAATGGAAAGATCATCTTCACTAAGCACTTCATCACGGTGCAGGTTGGTCAACGGAACTTCCGCAGTGGGGATCATGTAGTATTCCCAGTTCTTCAGCTTGAAAAGGTCCTCTTCAAACTTAGGCAGCTGACCGGTACCAAACAGGGAATCGCGGTTAACGATGTACGGGGGAATAACTTCGGTGTAACCGTGGTCCATAGTCTGAACATCGACCATGAAAGAAGTCAGTGCGCGTTCCAGACGTGCACCCCATTTCTTAAGCACTACAAAACGCGCTCCGGTAAGTTTGGCTGCACGTTCAAAATCAACACCGCCAAGTTCAACGGCCAGATCCCAGTGCTCACGGGGAGTGAAATCAAACTCAGGCTTCTCGCCCCAATGACGGATCACCGGGTTATCGTCCTCGGTTTTACCGAAAGGCACGGACTCGTCAGGCATGTTGGGAACGGAGCTGAGCCATTCGCGCTCTGCGGCTTCAATATCTTTAAGGTCTTCATCAAGGGCCTTGATTTTGCCTGAGACTTCACCCATGCGAGCGATGATCTCGGAAGCATCGCCCCCTTCTCTCTTTATCTTTGCAATCTCGCCAGAGGTGGAGTTACGCTCGGCCTTGAGGGATTCCACTTCCTGCAGCAGGGACTTACGGCGGGAATCCAAATCGCTGAATTCATTAACATCAAGTTTAGAACCTCTTTTTTCGAGGCTTTCGCGAACTACATCCAGATTGTTCTGTACAAATTTCAAATCGAGCATTTCATTCTCCTGATATCATCTATATAAAAAGGCTAGTCTCAAGCCACTGCAATGCTAGTAGCGAATCTAAGCGCACTAATAAAGGGTATTCTTGCATCAATTTACATAAAATACCTACAAATCATCGATTCCCATGCGCTTATTTCCATAAACACAGGCGATATTGGCATAAATTCCAATCAGAAGCAGCAAAGCCATGAGACTCTCAAACCAGCAAGCAAAAAAAACATATACCACGCTGGCGGACATGCCGAAACCCTGCAAACCTTTTTTCCAGCTCCAAGGAGATTCCAGCCAATTGCGTTCATGCTCAAGAACTTTATCAATTACAGCAAAGGGCGGCGCAGGCTCTGGCAATTCCATCATGGCTGCCCCGACCCCGGCAATAAAAGCCAAACCCAGAAAAACAGATTTTGTCCACAAAGCCATAAGCAACACGCACAGGGAACCGAGCATCATAATCCAGTTCCAATGATTCTGGTGTCTTTTCCAGATAAGACCGCTGATATTCTTAAGAGCCATGACGGAAGAGTATCATTTCACCCTGCACTAAACAATATGCCGCAACTGCCCCTTTAAATATTGCCTGAATCGGTATACCGTACCTGCATGATTGAAAACATTGTACCATCTATCGGAAAAATTCTCGTTGAAAAAGGCTGGACCATGTCCACCGCAGAGTCCTGCACCGGAGGTCTTGTCGCCGCAACCCTGACCGACTTCTCCGGCAGTTCCGCATGGTTCTCCGGCGCTGTGGTTGCATACTCCAATGAAGTGAAGATGTCTCAGCTGCATGTCCCTGAGCAGGAGATAATCGATCACGGAGCGGTCAGTGAACCGGTTGTCCGGGCCATGGCGGAAGGTGTCTGCAAAACGCTTAACGTGGATGTAGGCATATCACTTTCCGGAATTGCCGGACCAACAGGCGGTACCCCGGATAAACCCGTGGGCACGGTCTGGATGGGCTGGCATGTAAATGGGAAAACCTATGCTGAAAAATATATCTTCAACGGTGACCGCAAAAGTGTAAAAGATCAAAGCCTGCAAACCGTACTGGAAAAGCTGCACCAATTTCTTAAAGAGAGTTAATCCCCATGAAAAAGACGCTGGCCCTGCTTCTCCTCTTTGTTTTCTGCTGTGCGACAAATGGAATCTGCCGCGACTCCCTGCGCAAATCACTGAACCTGCATGGACAGGCAGAAGAACGCCAATCTGAATTGCTGAAGGATTTCCAGCAATCCTGGGATGAAGTGCAGAAGACTACCGGCCCCCTGACTATTGAAGGGGACGTGCTCGGCTATATTCAGGCATACGGGGACAGCAACATTGACGGGGAAACTCAGGACGGCAACGAATACGGAGCATTTAAAGCCCGGCTGAGGCTGCACTGGGAGCCAATTGAGGACGGAAAATTCTTCTTTCAATTTCAGGGCGGTGTTTCAGACAAGCACAGTAACCCTTCCAGCCGCGGAATGGTTCTTTCCCCCCTGAACTCTCAGGCATCACGGACCAGCCCCGGCGGACAGGCTTCTATTTCAGATGTGCTTTACACCCAGCACTTTGCAGACAAAAAAATGTTTGTATCCCTAGGCTGGACCGACCCGGAATCCTTTATGGATGAAAACCGCTTTGCCGGAAACGGACGAATCCAGTTTGTTAACTCCATGTTCAACAACGAACCTATCTTTGACGGAATTGATACCAACCTGCCAATCGTTGCTGTCGGTTTCAACCCGGAAGAGCAATTCAAATTCACAATGCTGGCTCAGGCCTCAACTTATGCAGGAAGGCCGGGAGATCAACGTAAAGGAGACTTTGAAGACATCGCCGACAGCCCGCTCATCGGAGGACAGCTGACATATTCCCCCAGCTTTGGTAAACTGAAGGGTAACTACCGCGTCTTCGGCTGGACTAACACATATGACCAGCCGCGCATTGACGGAAGTGAAGAATCAACCAACTGGGGTATCGCCTTTAACATGGATCAGGACATCACCGAAAATTTCGGAATATTCGCAAGGCTTGGAAAAGGCAACAGCGCAATAAATGACATCAGCTGGACAAGGCAACAGCGCAATAAATGACATCAGCTGGACATGGTCGACCGGTACCCACTGGCAAGGCCCGATACCCGGAAGGGAGCAGGATGTCTGGGGTGTTGCCGCAGGTGGTGTACAAGGCAACAAACATACGGACAACAAGGACATGGAGTTCCATTACGAGACTTACTATCAGATCAAGTTAACCGACAATTTTTCAATTGTCCCGGACCTGACCTACGTAAACAACTCCAATGCCAACAGTAATAATGATGATATAATGTTCGGAATGTTGAAATTCTTCTTCACTTTTTCCACACCCGGTTCATAAACACCTTAACAGGTTGGGATAATATGAAAAAGATACGCACATTTATTGCACACCCCGTACCAGAAGAATGGAAAGAAATAATCGGAGAAGCTTACGGCAGCCTGCGCGAAGGGCTGGAATCAAAAATCGCATGGGTTAAGCCTGAGAATATGCATTTCACCCTGAAATTTCTCGGTCCTATAGAGGAGTCCAAACTTGCCGAGGTGCAGGAAGTACTGAAAAATATCCCCGTTGTAAACTTTAAAATTTCAACAGCTGGAGCCGGATTCTTTCCGGCACTAGAAAAGCCGCATGTAATCTGGATCGGGCTTGAACAGGGAGCCAAGGAATTCTGCTCAACGGCGGCAACAATTGAATCAGAAATGGCAAAGCTGGACTTTAAGGAAAACCGCAAATCCTGCCATGCCCATCTCACTCTGGGGCGGGTAAAGAAAATTGCCGAGGACGATTGGACCGTACTGGCAGAAAAGATAAACAGTATTAAGTTACCGGAAACGGAAGTAAACGGATTCACACTCTACAAAAGCGTGCTTACACCGGACGGACCGATTTACTCCGTAATTAAAGAGTATAGGTAGAAAAAAGGCGGGCAATCCACTTTGGAATGCCCGCCTTTAATTTTATATTCAAAACTGCTCTAGCTATTTAATTTAACGTAATAAAAATTACGTCCGCGCTGTACCTTGAGCATAACTTTATTGTTCATCCGGTAGCGCAGGAAGGAATCAAGGAAATCCTTTTGCGAATCCACCCGATGGTTACCGATCTGATGAATCTTGTCACCGGGTTGCAGGCCGAGCCTTGCTGCAGCACTGTTTGTGCGCACCTTGCTGACCAGCATGCCTCGCCCGCGTGAATCCTTATCCACAACCATGCCCCAACGGGACCATGCCTGAGACCGGACCTGCTGCGATTCTAAGGATTGCGGACGGACCACAATGTTTCGCACCTTGCCATCGTGGAGCACTTCAAGATCAACATCCTCACTGCGGGTCTGCACCCGGAGTAAAGCGAGGTATCCGGCCTTATCTTCAACCTCAATACCGTTCATCTTCAGGATAATATCACCGGGTTTTAAGCCCGCGTAGGCAGCCGGGGTATCCTTATGAACATCGGTGACCAGCATTCCGTAAACACGTGACATTCCGAAATAGCTTGCCGAACCCTGATCAAGATCCTGACCGCTCAGCCCCAGCCAGACCGGAGAAACCTTGCCGGATTCGAGCAGTTCCTTAACCACCCGTTTGGCACGGTTGATGGGAATGGCAAAACCGATCCCCTCGGCCCGGGCCTGAATAGCTGTGTTGATACCGATCAGATCACCCATGATATTAAGCAGCGGACCACCGCTGTTACCGGGGTTAATAGCTGCATCGGTCTGGATGAAATCCGTATAGGCACCCTCTTTTGACTTAACAGTACGCTTAAGCGCGGAAACCACTCCGGTAGTAACCGTGTGGGTGTAACCAAAGGGATTACCGATGGCGATGACAGTCTCACCGATATAAATATCCGATGAGTCACCCATAGCAACCTGCGGCAAATTGCCCGCACCTTTTATTTTAAGTACTGCAATATCAAAATCTGCATCAGAGCCGACAATCTCGGCAGTATACTCCTCACCGTTGATCATTCTGACCTTGATATCACTTCCGCCGGACAGCACATGGGCATTAGTCAGCACCAACCCGCGGCGACCATTGATAATCACCCCGGACCCGGTGGACTGTGAACGGTATCTGCGTTTCTGGGTCGGTAAATTGTCAAAGAACAGCTCAAAGCCCTGCCCCCCGAACATCTCACCGAACGGAGAAACTCCACGTTCCACAATGCGGGTAACACTGATATTCACAACCGCCGGAGCAGTTTTCTGCACCGCCCGAACAACAGGTGTCACGCGCAAGGAATCATCCCGAGCAGCAAGGGCCGGCTGTGTCATAACGACAGCGAGCAATGCAAGTATGATACTTTTTAACGCGCGATTCATATTAATTATCTTCCAGCCATGGACATAAGTCTGGCAATGCGATCCTCGGTAGAAGGATGTGTGCTGAACCATTTAGCCATGTTTCCGCCGCTGAAGGGGTTGACGATGAACATGTTTTCAGTTGCCGGGTTTGCATCCATGGGAATGTTACGTGCATTTGCATCCAGCTTGTAAAGAGCGGAAGCCAATGCCTTGGGATCATTTGAAATCTGCGCTCCGGTGGAATCAGCAAGATACTCACGGGAACGGGAGATTGCCATCTGAATCAGAGATGCTGCCAGGGGTGCGAGGATTGCCACAAGAATGGCAGCAAAAGGGTTGGTTCCGCCTTCCTCGTCATCTCCGCCGAAACCGAAAATTGCAGCCCACTGCATCATGTTGGCTACCATCATAATCACCCCGGCCAGAACAGCGGCAACAGACTGAATCAGGATATCGCGGTTGGCGATATGCCCAATCTCATGTGCAATAACACCGCGCAGTTCCTCAGGAGTCAAGATACGCATGATCCCGCTGGTCACTGCTACTACGGCATTCTCAGGGTTACGGCCGGTCGCGAATGCGTTAGGGGCATCCTGATCCACCACGTAAAGACGCGGAGTGGGAATTCCGGCATTAGCAGCCAGCTCTTCAACCATAGCGTGCACCTGAGGTGCATCGTTAGGAGAAAGCTGACGGGCTTTATACATGGAAAGAACGATTTTATCGGAATACCAGTAACTGCCCACGTTCATGAACATGGCAAATACAAAGGCAATGACAAGCCCGGTCCGTCCCCCCATCAATCCTCCGAGAAAGAGAACGATAGCCGTAAGCGCGGCGAGCAGGAAAAAAGTCTTGATCTGACTGGTCATATTAAAATCTCCTGTGTTTTTATCTTGATAGAAAAATACCGCATCGAAAGCGATGCGGTATATGAAAGATAGGATTTAATATCATTCAGTCAAGCGATCGTAAATCAATAAAATCAGTCTTCAACAATAGTATCCTTGGGCAGGACAATAGTAAAAGCAGTACCCTGACCTTCAACACTGGAACAGTTGATAGTTCCGCCAAGCCTAGTGTTGACCAGATTATAAACGATGCTCATACCCAATCCTGTTCCACCAGCTCCACGCTTTGTGGTGAAAAATGGTTCAAAAATCTTATTAACATTGGCCTGACTCATTCCCCGTCCATCGTCAGTGTAACGGATAACAATACCGTCATCGGAAACCTCTACTCCGATATCTATATTTCCAGCCTCAACCCCCTCAAATCCATGAATCAGAGTGTTTATGATAAGGTTGGAAAAAATCTGCATAAAAGCGCCGGGATAAGTGTTCAGAATCAAATCATCGGCACAATGTATATTGATCTTATGTTGAGTCCGCTTGTACTTGGAACGCAGGCTAAGCAGAATTTCATCAATATATTCACGGAAATTAATCATCCTTTTCTGACCGGAAGCCTGATCCGCTGCCACCTGCTTGAAAGTACCGATCAATTCTGCGGCCCTATGCAGATTAAGCATGCTGGACTGCGTAGCTTCGCTGGCGACAGATATAAACTTATCAAAATCAGACTTACGCAACTGCCCTGAATCAAGTTTCTTTGATATCTCCTTCAGCTTCTCTTCCATAAAGCTGATACTGGTCACGCTAATGCCAACCGGAGTGTTAATTTCATGAGCAACTCCGGCCACAAGGTCGCCCAGAGCGGCCATTTTTTCAGACTGAATAAGCTGATTCTGGGCACTTTCGAGACGTTCCACAGAACTGCGCAACTCGGCTGTACGCTCCTCAACCTTCTGTTCAAGATCACGGTTTAACGTACTCAACTGATCCTGAACAGAACGCAACTCAGAAATATCCCTGCCCTCAGCAAGCAGAAAGAGCATTTTCCCCTCGGCATCAAAGGCAGGCTTCAGGGAGAAATCAACATACCGGGAACCGCCATCAGGAAGGTTTGTCTTCACTTCCCTACGTATAATATGTCCGTTCGCGGCATTTTTAATGTCTTCTTTTAAATCATCCCGCAATGAAGGCGGATCCTGCCACCATGGGCCTTCCCAGAAAGGACGTTCCAGTACATCCTCGACATCAACTTCTCTTATATCAAGAGCTGCCTTGTTCACTTCCCTGAGAGTTCCATCCAGATCAACTACACCCATGAACTGAAGAGACTGGCTAAACACCCCTCTGAACATGGCTTCACTAAGTGCAATCTGTTCCTGAGCTTCCTTAAGCTCTGTGACATTGTGGCCCTCTACGATCAGGAATAAAACTTTTCCATTATCATCGACTACCGGTTTTGCGGAAAAATCGACATAAATAAACTGCCCATCGAGCCCTTCATGCTTAAAAATCCCCTTGCCCACACCACCAAACGAAGCAACCTGAATTAACTCCTTGAGTTCCCGCTGTGCTGCCAGAGAATCTTCCCACCACGGGGTTTCCCAAAAATAATGCCCGATAACCCTGTCATTTTCGCTACCAATAAAATCCAATGAAGCCTGATTTGCAAGCAACAGAACTCCTTCAGGACTGAGCACTCCCATAAACTGCTGGCTATGGTTGAAAATACCCTTAAAAAGGGCTTCGCTTTCCTGAATATCTTTCCCGGCTCTTCTGCTTTGAATGATGGTGTAAAAAGAAAGAAGTGAAATAAGTCCCAGAATCCCCATAGTCATCATGATCAATTCACGATTCCGGGCGGCAGCCTCGGACTCAAGATCATCGAGATACAGCCCGGTTCCCACTATCCACTTCCATGGATGAAACCTCTGCACATAGGAAACTTTAGGGACTACCTTATTGGGCTGATCCTGCCATTGCCAATAATAGTCAACGAACGCGGAACCATCTTTTTCCGTAGCGTTGATCATATCAAGAATAAGCAACTTGCCCTTAAAGTCGGCAAACTTCGACATATCCCGGCCATCCAACTCCGGCATATACGGATGCATTATCATTTTGGCATTTAAATCATTAATCCAGAAGTAATCCTTATTATCCGGTCCGAAGCGCATCATCCCGATCATTTCGGCACCTTTTCTGCGTGCCTCCCCGGAAGAGATAAGGCCTTTAAGCTCTTGATCACGAAGTTGATCAAGAACCCCGACGGCAACCTGAGTCATATGCTTTAAGGATTCTTTACGCTGGGCAAGCAGGGCATCACGGACCGCAGGCATATGAATGGCAAAGATAACAATGATAAAAAGCAATAAAGAAGCCACCGTAGGGACGGCAACCCTTAACCAGACAGGACTCCTTCTTCCTATTCCCTTGCTTTTTTCAAAAACACCCATGCATTTCTCCGGACTGTACGAGGAATATATATTAGTTCTGCAAAGTTAAGTGTACACTATATGACAGCTAGAATACAACTTCTAAATTCAGCGCCGAAACACCTTAGTGCCCCCCTGATCTGCAACAAACGATTACTCCCGATATCACTTGCCCGCTTTGTATTTTTATTTTAAAAATATAAATTCTTGGTTTACCTTTATCTAAGACAATTTTTTTTTCACAAAAATACATAAACAACAAAGAGCACAATGCCTGTTGAACAAAACAATCCTAATGAAATCGGAGTTGTCACCGGTGTATCCGGTGAAGCATACGCTCAAACCGCTTCCGGAACACGTACCCTTGAACCGGGAAGCCCTATCTATCAGGGCGAAGAATTGGTCACCGGAGGAAACGGTAATGTTGAGGTGCGTTTTGTTGACGACACCCTGATTTCACAAGGTGCCAACTCCCGCATTGCCCTCGATGACTACGTTTATGATCCCGATGGCGGGGAATCCAGTTTTCTGGGTGACATAGCCGAAGGTACCTTCCGTACAGTTACAGGCAAAATTGCCGAACAGAACCCGGACCGTTTCAAGCTAGGTTCACCTCTGGCAACCATTGGTATCCGCGGCACCATTATTCTCAGCGAAGTTACCGGTGACGGCGAAAAGCACGGTGTTGAGCAGCTCCATGCCGGTAAAGCCATGCTCCTGCAGAGTAAAGCAACCGGACAAGTCCAGCAGCTTCGAACCGGGCAGATGCTGGATATCAGTAAAACAGGTTTATTCAACCCCATACGTCCTATAACCATGCAGGAATTGACCTCCTTCCGCGACCTTGCGCCCTCCAACATCCGTCAGGAACAGGAAATCCAGAAGCAGCGCGAAGAGGAAGAACAGCAGAACGATCCCAACGACGAGCAGAAAAACGAACAACAGGATGAACAGCAGGACGGCACCAAAGATGAACTTCCCGGCGATGTTGATCCCGGAGGAGGGACTCCCGGAGAAGACACCGGAGAAGAGGGTGGAGCTTTGCACGCCAACAAAGGTGTCTTTGAGAATGAAGAAAAAGGTCTTTCCGACCAAAAAAGATTTGAGCCTGACAAATTAGGTAAAAAGCCCGAACCTAACGATAAACCTGAAATAAAAGACGAAGAAAAAAGATCAAAGGACCAAGGTGAAGAAGAAAAGGGAAAGGGAGAAGAACCTGAAAATTCTCAAGATAAAGGCGAAATTCAAGACGAAAATGAAAAGCAAGTCCCAGTAACATCTGAAGAAGAAACTGGTGATGAAGAACAAAATGAAAGCGAGAATGATACTGATGACTCAGACGATTCAGGATCAGAGACCAATGAACACGACAAACACGGCAGCGGGCTGATCAAAGGAACTGCTGCGAATGAAACGATTACCGGTAGCTCTTCCCAAGACACTATTTATGGTGAAGGCGGCAACGACACCCTCTACGGGGAAGCCGGGGATGATGAACTTTTCGGCGGAACCGGAAATGACTCCATGTTCGGCGGTGCGGGCGAAGACATGCTCAACGGCGGAGCAGGAAATAACTACCTTGATGGCGGTTCCGGAGAAGCGCATGAAACAGATTTCGCATCATTTGACGGGCTGGAGCATGGAGTAAACGTAGATCTCAGCAACAAAAATGATGCTGGCGAAGTCATTGTTATAACAGATGACGATGACAACACACAGGATGTGCTGGTCAATATCGAAGGTGTGATCGGGACCGCCCATAAGGACACTCTGACCGGGGATGATGGCGTAAACAGGTTCGCTCCGGGATTGAACGAAGAGTACGAATCGTCCGGTGCGGAAAGCGTGGAAGGCGGAGACGGCAAGGATTGGATACAGTTTGAGACTTTGGATAGCAAATTCTACGTTAATATGGATTTATCTGATGGCTTAGCAGAAATTCATGACTCCACAAAATCATCCGATTCCAGCAGGGTGAACGAAATAAACATTAGTAGCATTGAAAACATTATCGGTTCTTCCGGCAATGACAAATTGCGGGGCGACGAATCTGTAAACAACACCATCCTCGGCGGTAAAGGCAATGACTTAATCGACGGTAAAGGAGCAAGTAATATCCTCAAAGGCGAGGATGGTAATGACTCAATTATCGGAGGATCAGGTGACGACAACATTGACGGCGGGTCAGGAGATGATTCCATAAAGGCTGGAAAAGGAACCAACGTCATCAATGGCGGCAGCGGAATAGACAGCCTGACTTATAGTAATTCGGACACCTCTGTTACGATAGATATGAATGGCAACGGCTCTGGTGTAGCCAACAGCGCTGATACATATATTTCCGACACTTTCAGTGAAGTTGAAAAAATAAAAGGCTCAACCCACGACGACACATTTAATGGTAGTGCTTACGCCGACACCTTTGACGGAAATGACGGTGCTGACGTGATTAAAGGCCTGGATGGAGCTGATGTATTATCCGGTGGAGAAGGTAATGACACCATCTACGGCGGAGCAGGAAACGACATCATAAACGGTGGATTGGGACAGAACAATCTATATGGCGGCACAGCTGCCGGTACAGACATGGGTTTGGATACTCTTTCATACGCTGGGGCCAGCCAAGTCACAATCGACATGCAGCTAGGCAAAGCTTTTCACGACTCCACCTACGATCATTTTTATGATTTCGACACTTTTATAGGCTCTGACGGCGAAGATATTTTTACCGGCCACGGCACAGCCGTAGACATCTTTTTCGGTGGTAAAGGCAACGACACCTTCACCGGTAAAGATGGAAACGATACTTTTGACGGCGGAACCGGAACAGACACAATATCTTTTATCGGTCTTACCGGTGCCACAGGTGTAGTTGTGAATGCATGCAGCACAGGTTATGGAACCGCCACTCACCTGAATAGCTCAAACGCCACAACCGAAACCGACAAATTTACCAATGTGGAATCATTCGTAGGTACCGATTATGTTGATACGTTTAACGGTTGTTCCAATAACGAAACATTCCTTGGTGGAAAAGGTGCTGATGTATTCGATGGCGGCGGCGGGCATGACACACTTGACTATAGCGACTTTGAAGCCGGAGTAACAATTACTGTCAACGCAGACGGAGACGGACAAGCGGAACGTACTGTAGAAACAGTCTTTGAAAGAGACACATTCACAGACATAGATGAATTTTTCGGATCAATGGCGGGTGACACATTCATTGGCGGAACCGGCGATATAGACCAAACTTTTTGCGGAAACAGCGGCACCGACAGCATGGACGGCGGAGGAGGTACGGACTTTATCAGTTTTGAGAGCCCTAGTATTTCAACCGGCGTAACAATTGACCTTGCCGACAACGCAGACGGAATCACATGTACAGCTTCCGGAGGCTCGGACGATTCTTTCACGAACATTGAAGGTGTCATCGGCTCCAGCTACTCGGACACGATCACAGCAAGTTCAGTGGGCGCTTCTACCATTCAAGGCGGTGGAGGAGCGGACACGATAAATCTTGTAAACGGTAAAGCCACTGAACTGGCCTACACTTCACTTTCAGAAGGTGGTGATACCATCAACGACTTCAAATCCGGAGAGGACTATTTCTATTTCGGTGATTCCGATCTAGACAGTTCCGCTGAATTTTATACTTTTTCAGGCAGTTATGACGGAGAAGCCGACAAAGGGACTGACGACGCCTACTTTATCTTCGATGACAACAACAAACTCTGGTATGACTCCAACGGAGACCAAGTTGGAGGGCAAACCATGATAGCCCAGATAGCCAGTGGAGACGATGTCAATTCAGATGACATCAGTTTTGCTTAATAAAAAAGAGCCCTATCTTCTTGGAAGATAGGGCTCTTAACTTTTATCCATTTAAATTCTGTTCGCCGCCTTTCATGTGGGCATCCCCAACCATATTCTCATAGGTGGTTATCTGATTCTTGACCCTTCGTAACTTTATCAAAGCTTTCTTCTGCTCGGCCATAGCCCTTTCGTGACGACTGCGCAAACTAGCTTCCTCAGCCTTGAAAGCTTTAATTGTATCTTTATGCCAGCTGGTAATCATCCGGTTTATGACCAGTGCAGAGAGCATAATCGCTGCGCATATACCCAACATCAAAATCATTTTTTGCTCCTTGCATCATTCAAACTGCTCTTCAGATCATCAAGATTTCTGGTGGCATCAGCAATTTCCCGGTTAATCTGGGTTGTGCCCTTTTTTAACCTGCCGACCTTGAACTCAACTTCATCACGTAAATTATCAATTTGAATTCTTCGTTGACCTATATTTCCGCTAACATTCATATAGCGACCATAAAGAATCATAAAGATAAGAAACCCAAAGACAAGTGAGATTAAAAAATACATGAACTTTCCTGATAGTAACTGAAGAGTCAGACTAACCCTGCGGCGGTTCGCTCTTTTTAAGTAGAGTCTTCAACTTGTCATCGTCCGGGAATTCGGTGAGAGCCTCCCCAAGGACAACACGGGCTTCGTCATTCATGCCGACCTTGAGAAAAATTCCGGCAATGTTTCGAGCTACGGACACTGCACTTTTATGGATCATTCCATCCGAGCGCACCGCACGTTTAAAATACTTTGCACACTTGGCATACTCTTTACCATCGCTGTAGGCCAAACCGATATTATAAAACAGCCCCGGCTCATTCGGAGCAACTTTAAGCGCAGACTGATAGTTTTCCACTGCCTGCTGCCATTTTCCCTGCTTACGAAGGGCAATGCCGAGCTTGTTGTATGTTTCCAAATCGTCTGCACTCAAACTTGAAGACTTAACTTTCAACAGCTTGGAATAATATTTTTCGGCTTTATCCGGGGCAACCTCAAAAAGAGATTCCGCAATTCCGCTCATTACCTGCGACAGATAATTATGAGCTTCCTTTACTGCACACTTAACAGCATCATCAAAATATACTTCAGCCTCCTCAAGCTCCTCGCGCTCAAGATGGACGCGTCCGATCTCGCACTTACGTTCTGTATTAAGAGGACTGATGGAATCAAGCTTCTTCAAATAATGCAGGTACTGATCGTTGTCATTACCCTTATAGAACTCGGCCAATTTCTTGATCGGCTCCATGAATACCTTGGACTGCTCATGGGCCTGCAAATATGATTTCAGAGCCTCTTCACGCTGCCCCATGCCGGACTGGGCATCCCCCTGCAACATCAAAGCAGCAGGACTGTCAGGCTTGATCTCAAGGATCTTTGCACTGACCACTAAAACCTTGTCCAGTTCACCTTTGCGCAGAAAGGTCTTCCCGGCTTCGACCAATTGAGCAAGCTTACCCTGCGGCTGAATCGTAAAGGCCAGTTTCTGGACCAGACTGTCCACGGAAACTGGCTTGGTGATAATGTTGTTTGCTCCGAGTTCATGGAGGAAAATAAGCTCTTCCTGACTGGTTTCATCAGTTAGGACCACTACCTTAATTTCAGGAAACAACCTGCGGATGTTCAAAATAAAATCAGCAGTAGGTTTACCCCTGACCAGCCTTTCTACAAAAACAAGTACTGGCTGTTTAGCACCGATCTTATCCTTGATCTCAGATAAACACGGAGCCTGTTCCTGATAATAAGCCAGACAATCCCGGCGGATAGCCAAAATTTTATGCAGGGTGCCGCGCAACAGTTTGTAGAACGAAGGTTCATCACTAAGCAGAACAGTAAAACCAGCCTGTTCTTCATAAAATTCGCGCACTATCTTATCATATTTAGTTGCCACTTTAGCCTCACTGCGATGCAATAATAATGTCGAACTCAGCAAAGATCGACACAACACCCTTCTTTAGGCAAATACATTTCAAACTCATCAACCTGTGCGAACATTTCCGTAATCTGTACACTACAATAGGTTCGCACAAAAGGCTCCAAGTGCACAAGGGCTACTTTTCCCATTTCTGCAGAATGTGCAAACTCAATACATTCAGCAACACTGGAATGACCTTTGACAGACTCGTCCAACCCATAAGATTCAAGTATTCCAAGATCAACATTTCGTCCAACACTCAGGCAATCTTCAGTCAGACTTCCGTCTCCACTATAAAAGACGGTTTTTCCGGCACACTCTAAACGTAATCCCTGAGCGGACTCAGAATGATCCATAGCGCAGGTTCGCAAATTGAATCCCGCAACACTGCCCTCTTCTCCCGGACAGCACTCATGGAAGACAACATCAAACCCAAGCTTTGCCCGCATGGTGGGATAGGCGAGGTCTATGATCTGAACAACCTTACCCTCAATCCCCTGCGGTCCGCAAATGTGGATTTCCTTTGAACGCCCAGCCGTAAGACAAGAGCCGAAGATAAAGGGCAGCCCGAAAAAATGATCACCATGAAAATGAGAAATCCAGACCGCATCAAGCAAGGATGGGTCTTGGAGCTCACGTATACACTTATGTCCGGCATTGAAACCGCAATCGAGCAGGAAGTTTCGTCCTTCAGCATTCACTAAAACGGAAACATTGGTCTGCTTTGCGTCAAATGCGGAGCCCACGCCCAGAAAAGTGCACTTCATAAATCTGCTGCCCTGCTTAATTAATATGAAAAGATCAGCCCGTCTCCGGTAGCGGAACCTTCAGGGACAATTCCCAAATACCCCAGAATTTCCTTAAGCAACGGCTTTTCCTCTTCCGGACCTTCTATGACCTTTACATCACCTTCAATGTTGCAAAGAGCCTTGAGAACTGTCACAGAATCTTCAAAACCGCCGATGCGATCAACTAACCCGAGCTCTTTGGCTTCACGTCCGGTGATGGCTCGTCCGTCAGCAATCTTTTCAACCTGTTCACGGTCCAGCTTGCGCGCAGAAGCGACATCATCCACAAACTGATTATGCATATCCATAATCAACGCGGTCAGGTATTCTCGCTGTTCCGGGGTCAGCTCTGTAAAAGGGGAACCGGCAGCCTTCATCTTACCGCTTGTGATAATGACCGGTTTGACTCCGATCTTCTCCATAAGCTGGTGGAAATTGGCGTATTCGGCCTTAACTCCGATGGAACCGGTTATGGAACCGGAACTGGCCATAATCTTGGTCGCCGGAGCCGCAGCGTAGTACCCGCCGGAAGCCGCAACTGTGCCGAATGAGGCAACAATGGGTTTAACCTCGGCAAGCCGTTTAACGGCATGGTAGAGTTCCTGAGAAGGAGCAATAGTACCGCCCGGTGAATTAACCCGCAGCAGAACACCCTTCACAGAATCATCCCGGCGCAGATCACGCAGAAATTTTACCGTAGGCAATGAATTGGTTATGGTTCCCTGTACATTGACCACCCCGATCTTCCCGGCACTGAACAAGTCCACTTTTCCATGAAAAAAGGCTGCGGCTCCCCATAGGAGAGCCACAGCCATTAATAGCAGACTGAAACCGAATAGAAACGGATGTCTGACAGAGAAACCTTTCTTAGGATTCTTCATCCTCAGTCTCTGCTGCAGCTGCATCAGCTGCGTCAGCAAGTTTCTGCTTCAGCAGTTCGCCCAGAGTGTTACCGCTGTCGGCAGGACCGGAACGGAATTCTTTGGGCTGACGTTTTTCAGTGTCTTCCTTGAGCTGCTTGATGGAGAGGCCGAGACGACGCTCATCAGCAGATACGTGGATGACTTTAGCCTGAATGGTAACGCCTTCTTTGAACATCTCGGAGGGATTCTTGATCTTCTTGTGGGAGATTTCAGAAACGTGAACGAGACCTTCAATACCTTCTTCAACTTCTACGAAGAGGCCGAAGTCGGTGATGTTGGTAACGAGACCTTCAAGGGTGCAGCCAACGGGGTACTTAGTGGGTACCTGAGACCAGGGGTCTTCGGAAAGCTGTTTAACACCGAGGGTGAACTTCTCGTTTTCTTTATCAACAGTGAGGACTTTAGCCTGTACGGAGTCACCCACAGCGTATACTTCTGAAGGATGGCGAACCTTGCGGGTCCAGGAGATATCGGAAACGTGAATCAGGCCGTCAATGCCGTCTTCGATGCCGATGAACACACCGAATTCGGTGATGTTCTTGATCTGGCCTTCAAGGATAGTACCTTCGGGGAATTTCTCAGCAACAACATCCCAGGGGTTCGGCTTAACCTGTTTCATACCGAGGGAGATGCGCTTCTTGTCGGGGTCAACACCCAGAACAACTACGTCGACTTCGTCGCCAACGCGTACCATCTGGGAGGGGTGACGCAGCTTGCGGGTCCAGGACATTTCAGAAATGTGAACCAGACCTTCAACGCCAGCTTCCAACTCAACGAATGCACCGTAGTCAGCGAGGTTGGTAACCTTACCGGTGTACTTAGCACCTTCGGGGTATTTGCCGGAGATATCTTCCCACGGATCGGGAACGAGCTGTTTGAGACCGAGAGAAACTTTCTGGCCTTCTTTGTCGAAGTTCAGAACTTTCAGTTCAAGCTCATCACCGAGTGCGACCATTTCCTTAGGATGCTTGATGCGCTTCCAGGACATGTCTGTGATATGCAGAAGTCCGTCGAGACCGCCGAGGTCAATGAATACACCGTATTCGGTGATGTTCTTGACTTTACCTTTAACGGTCTGCTCTTCTTCAAGAGTTTCAAGCAGCTGGGAACGCATTTCGTTGCGCTGTTCTTCGAGAAGAACACGGCGGGAAACGATAACGTTGCTGCGACGACGGTTGATTTTGAGGATTTTGAATTCGTAGGTCTGATCCACGAGAGCGTCCATATCGGGAACGGGGCGCAGATCGACGTGAGAACCGGGCAGGAATGCTTCAACGCCACCGAGATCAACGGTGTAACCACCTTTGATGCGGCGAATGATTCTGCCTTCGACAACGCCTTCTTTTTCCTGCACTTCTTCGAGTTTATCGAAGAGCTGCATGCGTTTGGCTTTGTCGCGGGAAAGGTGGATGGTGCCTTCGTTTTCGTTTTTGTTAGCAACAAAAACGTCTACTTTATCACCAACAGCAACAGTCATGTTGCCGTCTGCATCCAAAAATTCAGATACTGCAATCTGGCCTTCGGACTTGAAGTTAACGTCGATAAGAACGAAGTCCTTGTCTACTTTAACTACTTCACCGGAAACGATGCTTCCTTCGTCCAGATTTCCGAAATCGGCGTTAAGATAGTCTTCAAGGGCAGCCTCAAAGTCCATTTCCATTTCGGCGTTCATGTTTTCATTGTTTTCCATGGGTTACCTCCAACAACGATGTCCTCGGACAAAATTTTGGCATATATATTATGGGAGAAGCGCATTGGATTCAACCTGCTCACGCGTTCCGAGGCAGCCGATGCCCAGATTGTCCGTTGACCCGAGGGGCCACACTTCAATCCCTAATGCCCGTTAAGGGACAATTCCCAGCGGGGATTAAACCCTACTGAGATTAAGAGAACTGCTTCTATCCTAAAAAAGGACATATGTAAACCTAATTCAATAGCCCCCAGGACCTGAAATCGTTTGCATTCAAAGCTTAAAACAAAAAAAGAGCCGGAGAAATCCGACTCTTTTAGTTAATTTTCCTATCCAGAAAATAAAGGCTACTGCCTAGCCCTTACATTGGTGCTTGATGTTTACACCCTTGGTAATGAAAATTACTGACTCGGCAATGTTTGTTGCCTGATCTGCAATACGTTCAAGATGACTGGCAGCCATAATCAGATGCACTCCTCGCTCAACAATCCTTGTCTCGGAAACCATATTCTCAATTAGTCCTTTAAGGATTCTGACATTCAGGGCATCTGCTTCGTTATCCATGCCGCAGACCTGAGCCGCAAGCTCATGATCCTCATCTGCAAAAGCCTTGACCGCTTTGCTGACCATATCTGATGCCACTGTGCAGATCTGATCGAGCTGCTGATTGAAAGGCAGCGGCGGACGGGTACTCAAAAACACAGCTCGATGGGCAAGGTTCACAGCCTGATCGCCGATTCGCTCAAGGTTGCTGCTAATGCGCATGGCTCCGACAATAAAGCGTAGATCTCTCGCCATAGGCTGATCCAGAGCCAGTAGGCTCAAGTTATGTTCATCAAGCTCACATTCAAGTTCATTAATCTTGATGTCATTCATAATGACATCTTCAGCAAGCTCGGCATTGCACTCAGCCAAAGCCTTTACGGAATTATGCATGGCTGTCTCCGCCATGCTCGACATCCTCAAAACCTGAACCTTCAAATCATCCATTTTTTTTATAAAATGAGCACGTTGCTCCATAAAAAAACACTCCTCAGCAGCCCATTAACCGGACCTCAACTATAATTCAAAATCGACTTAACCAAAACGACCGGTGATATAATCTTCAGTCTGTTTATTCTTTGGCTTCGTAAACATGGTTTCAGTTTTGCCTGTTTCAATAAGACGGCCCATATAAAAAAATGCGGTCTGATCGGAAACTCGCGCAGCCTGCTGCATGGAATGAGTAACAATGATGATGGTGAAATTCTTTTTGAGCTCGTGAATCAGGTCTTCGATCTTCTGGGTTGCGATGGGATCTAAAGCAGAGGCAGGCTCATCCATAAGCAGAACTTCAGGCTCAACAGCCAGAGCACGGGCAATACAAAGACGCTGCTGCTGCCCACCGGAAAGTCCGAGAGCAGAGGAATGCAAGCGGTCCTTAACTTCATCCCAGAGCGCTCCGCCTTTGAGACTGTCTTCCACTTTGTGAGCAATAAATTCCTTGTCCTGAATGCCGTTCACACGCAGGCCGTAAGCAACATTTTCAAATATGGATTTAGGAAAAGGGTTTGGCTTCTGAAAGACCATGCCCACGCGCCTTCTCAGGGTAACCACATCAAGCCCCTGAGCATAAATATTTTCCTCATCCAGAGTCAGGTCACCGTCAACACGGGTTCCGGGAATAAGGTCGTTCATCCTGTTCAGGCAGCGCAGAAAAGTACTCTTACCGCAACCGGAAGGTCCAATAAGCGCGGTAACCCTGTTTTCCTCAAAATCCATGGAGATATCCTCAAGAGCCTTGAAGTCCCCATAATAAAAATCCAAATTTTTAGAAGCGATCTTAACAGCTTGCCCCATTACATTGTCTCCATAATTATATAAAAATAAAATAGGATCAGGCTCAACCGATCCCTGATCTTACTTGATACTCACCAAATAGTGGTCAGTCAGCATCAGCTGACACAAACTAACTATCCGGCACGGGTTACAGAGCAATGACTCGGCTGTTACGTTTATGTTACGCAAAAAAAGACAACCAAAAGGTTGTGAGCTCTTTGTTCGGCACTCTTAAAAGCTTTCTCGTGCATGCTATTTAAAAACGCGAAGAGATCCACAGAGTGACCGCCCCCTTCTTCACAGCTTCAGGTGGATGGTGTACATGTCATAAATGAGTAAAGAAGCCCCAAATTCAATCCCGCCTGCTGTTTTTCAAAGAACAATGTTGCTGCTGGCAGAAAAACGTACAGCCATGACCACGCTGCGGACAGGTGCCGCCATCAGTCTAATCCCTTTATCCATCCTATCTTTTCTTGTAGCCATGATGGAAAAGTTGGATTTACACGCCGATCCGATTTTGTTGGGGATCACCTTGGCAGGTAATGCGGTATTAGTGGGTTTTGGGTTGTATCTCATTCGACGCGGATTAATCCGCATGCGTTTCCATGATCGCAAGCTGGATGAACTCAAGGAGCAATACCCCGAACTGCAAGAGTTGTTTTATCAAAATCCAGTTTAACTTTAAGAAATGTGCCCCAGATGAGGAGATATCATGAACTATAATGTAGTATTTCACTTTGACCACGATCCCCAAGCTCTGGAGATAGCGTTCAGTAACATAAAAAATTACATGACTTTTTTTGACAAAAACAAGACCTCGGTTGCCTTAGTGGTCAATGGCCCGGGCGCAAAACTCATGGTAAAATCAGGTGAATACACCGAGCAACTCCGCGAGATATCGCAACTCGGCGCCGCGATAAAAGTTTGCAACAATGCGCTTCATCATTTCAATATCGATCCCGAGCAACTATGCCCGGAGTGCGTCGTTGTCCCTGCCGGGATTGTTGAGATAGTAGAGTTGCAAAACAAGGGTTTCTCTTATGTAAAACCATGATGTGACACAAAGTTTATGCCAAATCATCACCGTTAGTTTTTCAACAAGATACTAATTGAGCATTGATCAGAGAGAGGCGAAAGAATGTCAGAAAGTAAAGGGTACGACCTGCAGGAGCTTGCAGAAGAGTTTCTACATTTTGAACCGGACAATCAATTTTCATCCATTGACTGCGAACCATTCGTACAAGCTATGGCCGACCCTGAGCCTGAATTTGTAATCCCATTTATAAAAAAAAGGATCGAAAAGGGGAGCGACAAAAAGACAGCCATACGTGATTTGTACGCTTTCTTTCTTGATAAGCGTTATTATTCACGGATGAACTTTTTATTTTTTGCATTTGATGTTTTTTGTAGCAAAGTCGATCTTCCCGCTGAAATTCTCGAGATTACGCCTTTACCCCATGAAGAAGGAGTCCCTTCTTTCAAGCACAAATTATCGCCTGGCTATAAAGTTGAGTGAATATCACAAATCAAAAAATATAATTAAAATCCTAAATCAAATGACAGCCCTTTATCGTGCTTACGCACTACCGGTTTTATTTTCGCGGGAGCAGCTTTCTCATCAAGGTAAACAACTACACGAATTTTATCCGGATGTTCGCCAAGTATAATCTTCTGAACCGGGCAGTCTTTCAAGCGGTAAAGCGATTTAGCCTTATTCTGCCATTTACCGTGAAGATCAAGAACCAGACGGCGCGGTTTTGCAAGATTAAACCAGCTGACTTTTCCGGGAGCAGCAGAAAGAGCAACATCGACAGAAGCTTTGGAAGATTCACAAGCAAAGCTCACTTTTGAGACTATCCTTTTAGAAACAGAAGACTTAGATACCTTTTTGGTCACTTTTTTCTGTTCCGCAACCTTTGATTCAGCGACCTTAGGTTCTGGAGCCTTAGTCTTTTCAACAGGCTTTTCAGCAACGGAGACAGCTTCCGCTTTCTTCTCCACCACAGGAGACGGCTGAGCAACAGAAGATTCCTTTCCACTGATATCAGCTTCATTCAACTCTTCTGCTACATCAGGCGCAGTGGACTTCTCGGAATCAAGAGGTAAAACCATCTTTGTTACCTCCCGGCGCACAACAGGACCTTCCCCTTCCTGCTGCCGGGTTACTTCCACTTTTTCAGCAAAAAAAGCATCAAAGAAGCCCATATGGAAGAGAGCTGTGCAAACTCCTACCAACAACATAAGGACCAGTAACAGGGCTGTAAAAGGACGAAATTTCATTTTCATTATCTGTAATCCTTTTTTGTTATCATTTCAGAGGCGATAATATAAGAGAATTTCCAGCTTAAGGCAAAGCCGCCCTCACCCCGCTAACTACATAGGCTGACACAAAAGCATATCCGCCTGCCCTCAATGAAGACAGACGGATATGTTAATTGTTCGCAAAAATAATAAAATTATTTGTCCATTTTCATAGGCCGCACTCCCCAGATGTTTCGTGCATAATCCATAATAGCCCGGTCACTGGAGAAATGCCCAGAGCCGGCAGTGTTGAGAATTGAACTGCGCAACCATTTCTTGCAATCCATCCACAATTCATCCACACGATCCTGCGCATCTACATAACTGCGGTAATCGGCAAGGACCATATACTGATCACCGCCGTTAAACAAAGTATCAAGAATCGGCCTGAACAATTCCCGGTCCCCTTCAGAGAAAGTACCGTCACCAATGTAATGCAGGGCCTCGGCCAACTCCTGATCCGTAGAAGCTATTTCTGAGGGATTATAGCCATTGTGCCTGCGCGCGCCCACTTCATCGGCATCCATACCGAAGATAAACATATGTTCACGGCCCACCTCTTCCATTATCTCAATATTAGCTCCATCAAGGGTGCCGATGGTCAAAGCACCGTTCAAGGCGAACTTCATATTTCCGGTCCCCGAAGCCTCGGTACCTGCAAGAGAGATCTGCTCCGAAAGATCAGTAGCCGGAATAATACGCTCTGCCTGCGAAACCCGGTAGTTGGGCATAAAGGCAATGCGTAACTTATGGTTTACAGCAGAATCGGAGTTCACCACCGCTCCCACGGAGTTGATCAGCCGGATGATACGCTTGGCTATGAAATAGCCCGGAGCGGCCTTACCTGCAAAAATCTTCAAACGTGGAACAGTAACACTATTGGGGTCTTTCTTTAGACGGCAATAAAGAGTCACAGCATGGAGAACATTGAGCAATTGTCTCTTGTACTCATGAATACGTTTTACATGTACATCATACATCCAGTCCGCAGGCAGGTAGAGCCCGTATTCACTGCGAGCATATTCCACCAGCCGCTGCTTTTCCTTGAGTTTGCATTTATACCAGCGATCCTGAAACTCCGGATCTTCAGCCAGAGGCTCAAGCTTACGTAACTGAGCAAGGTCGGTAACCCAATCTTCACCTATCTTTTCAGTGATAAGCTCGGATAAAGGCTGATTGCATTGGCGTAACCATCTGCGTGGAGTAATACCGTTTGTAACCGAGGTGAAGCGGCCCGGGTACATTTCCACAAAATCCTGAAAGATGCTCTTCTTAATCAATTCTCCATGCAGAGCTGAGACCCCGTTCACAATGAAGCTGCCCACAACAGCCAGCCATGCCATACGCACCTGCGGAGAATCACTGTCCTCGACTATGGACATGCGCTTAAGCCTATTCTCATCGCCGGGAAAGCGACTCTTCACATCTTCCATGAAACGGCGGTTGATCTCGAAAATTATGGAGACATGCCGGGGCAGGACCTTGCGCATCATGTCCAGCGGCCATGTTTCAAGGGCTTCCGGCATGACAGTATGGTTGGTGTAAGCAAAAGTGCGGCGGCAAATGCGCCATGCCACATCCCAGTTCAGCATATGCTCATCAATCAGGATACGCATGAGTTCCGGAATAGCGATTGCTGGGTGGGTTTCGTTAAGCTGGACTACAGCCCGGTTGGGAAGTTCGGAAAAATCGAGCTTAAGCTTCATAAAACGGCGCATCATATCCTGAATAGTTGCCGAGACAAAAAAGTACTGCTGCACAAGACGCAACTCGCGCCCTTCACTTAACCTGTCATTGGGATAAAGCACCTTGGAAATGGTCTGTGAACGGACAGCATCTTCCATGGAACGGATGTAGTCACCACTGTTAAACAGATCAAAATTAAACCGTCTTGCAGGCTGCGCTTCCCAGAGGCGCATGTTAATAACATTTCCATTCCTGTATCCCGGGATAAGCATATCAACAGGCACTGCCATAACCTTTGCGCTGTCCGCCCAGCGATGGCGTACCGAACCGTCCTCATGCGTATACTGCTCTTCGCGTCCGTAAAGACGGACAGTAAACATAAAACCTTTGCGGTTGAATTCCCATGGATTACCACTATGCAGCCAGTCGTCCGGGGCTTCAACCTGTTCGCCGTTTTCAATGGCCTGTTTGAATATTCCGTACTCATACCTGATTCCATATCCGTATCCGGGAATGCCGAGACTCGCCATAGAATCGAGGAAACATGAAGCGAGCCTCCCCAACCCGCCGTTCCCCAGTCCGGCATCAGCTTCGGCACCTTCAGCCTCATCAAGGGTAACACCGAATTTTTCCAAGACCTCGGTTACTTCCTTTTCCACCCCGAGGCTTATGGTGTTGCTTGCCAGCGACTTTCCAGTCAGGAACTCCAAAGAAAGATAATAAACACTTTTGGCCCGCTGATTGTAGTAGGAACGCTGGGTTTTTATCCAGTTTCCTACAAGCCGGTCACGCAATGTGTATGCAAGCGATTGATAAAGCGAAAACAGGTCGGTACGGCCATAATCACGGCCCAAATACGACAGGTGATGCCGGCAGACACAATTAACAAGGGATTCAACGTCCATTCCCCCAATCTCTTCCAGAAACTCAGCAATATCCTTTTTAGGCATAGCTTCCTCTCTATCTATTCGAAATTGATATCTTTAAATCCACACGTATCAAAACAAAAACCAACACTGCCTCACAAAAATAAGTTCTACATAGTTATTATACATCAACTCACCAAAAAAAGTAACGCAAACATATTTTTTTGATTGCAACAAAAGACAACTGCCAGACATATAGAAATCAAACTGAATTACTAAATCCCTAAGCAGTTGGTTAAACCATACTAAATTCGGCAAGTTATTATATGTTGCACATCAGACTTCTAAAAAAGTAGAAAGTTTTTTAATATTCTACTTCACCTTTATATGCATATAATGCTATTCATGGTTAGTCTTAGTTGATTAAATTTTCTAAGAGGATATTCACTTTAATCTAAAGTTTATACACCAAACACAATACGTTCCTACATCAACAGACTAAAAAATATTTAATACATAAATTATACGGCAACCGTAAAACATGGGAAGGGAGAGAATATGGAAGATCATCTTAAAGAAGCACTTGAAATAGTAAAAGCACAGGCCAGTGTTAGAACCATGACTGAAGAAGAAATTACTTCCATGGTACATAAACTTGCCGCAGGAATAAAAAAAATAAGCGAAGGAATGCTCGACAGCAACTCTCCAGAACCGACTCCCCCGGTAGACCCCAAGAAAGCGATCAGGGAAAAAAGCATTATCTGCCTTGAGTCAGGAAAATCATTTAAAGTCCTGACCAAAAGACATCTGGCAAAATACGGCCTGACTCCTGACGAGTATCGCGAAAAGTGGGGATACGCCAAAAAGACTCCGCTGGTCTGTAAATCCCTGCAACGGGAAAGGCGCAAGAAGATGAAGGAAATGAAACTCTGGGAAAAACGCAAGAAACAATAGAGCGTTCAAAAAAACTAAAACATAAAACAAAATGCCCGGTATCTTTTCAGATACCGGGCATTTTCAATACAATAAAAATTAGTTCTACAAGCTGCCTGTTTTTACCAATTATCAGAAGGCGGCTGGTAATAAAATTCCACCCTGCGGTTGATAGCCCTGTTTCTATTGGAAGTATTGGGAACCAAAGGTTTAGTCCCGGCATACCCTACAGCCTTTAACCTCTTCGATGAAACACCGGACTTTTTGAGTATGTAACGCAGGCAGGAAGCCGCCCGGGCAGCTGAAAGCTCCCAGTTGGAACTGTAAATATTATTCTTGGTAGCCCGGTCATCTGTATGTCCGCGCACCACCAGATTAAAATCTTTCTTTTTCATAATACTGGCCACCTTATCCAGCAGGACAGTGGCCTTGGGATTAATCTGGGCGGTTCCGGGTTTAAAAATAGCCCGGGTGGGAACCCTGACCAGAACCCCCTGCTGGTCAGTATTCACTGCCATCAGCTTCTCCATTTTACCCGCCGAGATAAAAGCCCTGATATCAACCTCAAGGGCATGCATATCTTTTTTGGCTTTTGCGCTTACGGAAGAAGCGGAGTGGGGACTTTTGGAAAAGGCCATATGCTTTCCGGATTTATCCTGACTCTGCATACCAAAAGCATCGCGCATGGAACCTTTCAAGGTCTCAAAGTTGGCAACATCCTGGTTAGCAAAGGAAAGCAGCAAAACAAAAAAACAAAGCAGCAGGGTAACCATATCCGCAAAGGTGGCCATCCACGGCGGCAAGCCTTCTTCCGGCGGCGGCTCCGCTTTAGCTTTCGCTACAATATATATTATCTCTTCTTTTTTACGGGGCACTAAAATACACTCCGGGCAAAACCGTTCTATTCAAAAAACAGATAACGGCTACCCGCCCATATTGCAAATCCAAAGTCAGCTATCCAAGCATACGCCTGATTTCACTGACCATAACGTCGCAAGTCGGCAGCGGTTTAAGAAAAATTGAATTCGAAACGCAGGGCACTTCAGCCAGATCAATAGGAATGCTGAACTCCGGTGACCCTGTATAAATTATAAATTTGAGCTCCGGCCATTTTTGCCGGGCCTCTTTAATAAAATCAGTACCATTCATACCGGGAAGCCGCAAATCAACGACAACCAGATCAACCTGCTGCGTTTCAAGGAAGCTTAAAGCTTCCTCTGAACTTTCGACCTCGTAAACTTCAAAATCCTCATCTTCAAGGCTTATCGCAAGACTTTCCCTGACATGGATATCATCGTCCAGAACAAGTATTGAGTGTGACATAATTAAGCCTCCCGCCCAGAAATGGGGATCTTGATTCCAAACCGGGTCCAACTGCCCGGTACTGAGCTTACTTCCATAAGCCCTTTATGCTGATCTGTTATAATAAAATATGAGACAGAAAGACCCAATCCAGTCCCGGACCCCACTCTTTTAGTAGAATAAAAAGGTTCAAAGACTCTTTTACGAACATCCTCTTCCATTCCCGGGCCATTGTCTTCAACTTCAATAACGGCCATGTGACCATCTTTTTTTAATCTTAAAATGAAACATGGTTTATCTTCAACATATTCCTTCTCCATCATTGCCTGTGCTCCGTTTTTAAGCAGATTAAGAAAAACCTGCTGGAGCTCGTTCTCCTCGCAGACAACACTTGAAAGTTCTGAGCTATACTCTTTAATTATTTCAATTTTTCTAAAATCATACTCGCTCTTCAGATCGTAATCATTGGCTGCCAATTCAAGTGTATTATTCATCAATTCAGCGAGATTGCACTCACCAAACTTACGTTCGCTCTTACGGCTGAAGCGGAGCATGTTACTGACTATGGTTGCTGCTCGGTTGCAGGATTCAGAAATCCCATTCAGCATTTTCGGAACATCCCTTCTGGAAAGATATTCCCGAATATTTTCCAGATCGACATTACATTCACAGGCTGTCTCGTGGTTTTTATCCAGATCCTTATAGATACGATTAAGAATATTCTGGGAGTTACCGACAATGGCCGCGAGGGGGTTATTAATTTCGTGGGCCATGCCCGCAGCCAGACCGCCGACAGACATCATTTTTTCGGACTGGATCATCATCTGCTCCAGATTGCATCGTTCAGTCACATCGTCTATCTGGATAACCGCCCCATCAACGCCGTTGGCAATAAGCGGAAAAATAGTAACATCCTCGTAGCAGGTGCCGCTCTCGCCCTGCCGGGTTTTACGCTCCTCACAGCAGGGCTTACGAGTCCTGATAGTCTCTCTGATCTTGTCCATCTCCGAAGCCATACGCGGAAACACAGATACGAGAGACTTTCCCTGAGCATCTCCGGCAGATATTCCTGTAACCTTTTCTGCGGTCATATTCCACTGAGTAACGTGCCCCTCAGCATCCACCCCCACAAGGACAGAGGGCATTGAATCAATAATATTGGATAAATAGTTTCGTAGTCTACGTAACTCCTCACGCTGGCGATACTCTTCGGACGCATCCCTGAAAACAAGGACTGTTCCTGAGATATCCCCTTTCTCGTTAAAGACCGGAGCTGCTGAATCTGCAATATGAAACTCTTCCCCTGACCGGGAGATAAGTGCGGTATGGTTTGACAGCCCGACAACACCTTTCGTCTTCAAAACCGTATCCACAGGACTCGCGCAAGGATGTCTGGTAACCGAATTGACTATTTTAAAGACCTCTGCAAGAGGCCGTCCCTCAGCCTCATCAATGGACCAGCCTGTCAGTTGGCGCGCTACCGGATTCATGCGGGTTACCTTTCCATTGCAATCAGTTGCGATAACTGCATCTCCAATTGAATTAAATATGGTCTGTATTTCAGTTTCACTCTCGCGAGCCAGTTTTTCGGAACGCACAACCCGATCATAAAGAAAGGAAACAACCGCTCCACCAACAAAAATAAAACAGACCAGCATACCCCGCATATATATTTCATGCATATTATCAAATGGCAGCAGGTAGTAATCAAACGGGCGCCCCGCTTGGTTAAACCACGTAAAGTCGAAATAAGAATCTATTACCCACAGCATAGCTGCTACAAACCCGAAAGTAAGCAGCATCTTAGTGCCTGCATATCTGTAACCGTTCATAAACTCACCCCGATTCGACTCCATCAAGACCTGCAACAAACTGACAAGAAGAGACTAACAATAACCCATACTATTCTTTTTTTCAGCAACAAAAAAGGCGGAAGCAACTGCTTCCGCCTCTTGGAATACTACGTAATAAAAACTAAGATTTTAAGCACTTACTCAAGAAAGAGCTTCATCAGGAGTAACTACATCAATTCCGAAAGCTTCTCCTACTGCTGCATAAGTCAGCTTACCCTTCATGGTATTAAGGCCGAGCTTGAGAGATTTATTTTCACGCAACGCATCAAGGCCCTTATCAGCAAGCTGCAACGCATAAGGCAGGGTCTGGTTTACAAGTGCAAAAGTAGATGTTCGGGGAACCGCTCCGGGCATATTGGCTACACCGTAATGCACCACACCATCCACAACATAAGTCGGATCACTGTGGGTGGTAGGCTTGATTGTTTCTACACAGCCGCCCTGATCAACTGCAACATCGACAATCACGGAACCTTCCTTCATAGTGGCAAGCATGCCTTTGGTAACCAGATTAGGTGCCTTAGCTCCCGGAATAAGAACCGCGCCGATGATCAGGTCGGCCTCG
Organism: Maridesulfovibrio salexigens DSM 2638; assembly: GCF_000023445.1. Lineage (GTDB taxonomy): Bacteria > Desulfobacterota > Desulfovibrionia > Desulfovibrionales > Desulfovibrionaceae > Maridesulfovibrio > Maridesulfovibrio salexigens. The sequence continues at coordinate 3,805,529 of NC_012881.1, forward strand.
GCTACTGCTGCGCGGATGTTGGGTTCAGTGGATGTCATGGTAGTCACCCGGCCATTGAAAATATCATCCAGATACTGGAGGCGTGCATGGTTGACGTCGAAAATTGTAACTTTCGCACCCATACCTGCGGCAATTTTGGCCGCGTTGGTTCCGACCACACCACCACCGAGAACCATTACCTTTGCAGGAGCAACACCGGGAACACCGCCCACAAGGATACCACGTCCGCCCTTGGGCTTTTCAAGATGCAGTGCGCCTTCCTGAGCGGCCATGCGTCCGGCAACTTCGCTCATGGGTGTAAGCAGCGGCAGGGAACCGTCGGGAAGCTGTACGGTTTCATAAGCAACACCGGTGGTCCCTGATTCAAGAAGCACTTTTGTCAAAGGTTCATCCGCAGCAAGATGCAGATAAGTAAACAGCAGGAGATCTTCGCGAAGATATTTGTATTCAGAAGCTATGGGTTCCTTGACCTTGATAACCATTTCAGCGGCCCATGCGTCATCGACAGAACCCATCTTGGCACCGCAAGAAACATATTCTTCATCAGAAAGCCCGGAACCGAGCCCGGCTCCTTTTTCAACTACAACGGAATGACCGCGCCGAACGAGTGTTTCAACCGCACCGGGGGTCATAGAGACCCTGTTCTCCATAGTTTTAATCTCTTTGGGGATACCAATCAGCATGTCATCAACTCCTGCTGCTAAAAGTTGTAGATTTAAAATTATGCAACAATCTAACGCAACAGTAACTTTTTTAGCAACGTATAATTTCGAATAAAGTACAGAATATTTTTGAACACAAAGACTTTTTTTCTACTTTGAGATACTTTAGAGGAACATAACACTCACTCAACCCGTTGACCGTAAAGGATTCAATAAAATGCCTGTTTGCCCACACAATATACCAACAATTCTCATAGTGGATGATGAACCTTTCAATCTCGAATTTCTTGAATTGGTGCTGAAACAACAGGGCTACAACATCATTACTGCTAACAGCGGTCGTAAAGGAAGAATGCTGGCAGAACAGGAACAACCCGACCTGATACTGCTGGACATCATGATGCCCGGAGAAAACGGATTTGAATGTGCAACAGTGCTACGCCTGTCCCCGGAAACTTCTGAGATCCCCATTCTTTTTCTAAGCGCCCTTGACGATGACGCCAACACATCCAAGGGTTTTGACGCCGGAGCAGTAGATTTCATTGCCAAACCGTTTGCTTATAAGGAAGTAATTCAAAGGATCAGGCTGCATTTGAAGCTGATGTCTTGCGATAGACAACTAAAAGCGGAGCGTCCTGCTGTCTCCAGAGAAAAACCGCTTGAAGCAGATTTTCCGGTGAAAGGTTCAAGAGCCTTTTATCCTGACCACCCCCGCAGTTCGGGAAGATTCATGCACGAAAGCGTTATCCTGACAGAGAAAAGCGAGAGCCATCTGCTACTGAACTGTTCAGAACCGTGCCCCGAACAATTACCTGCAACAATAAAAGAACTGCTGGCCGAAAACAGCGGCCCCTTGTTCAGACCTTCAGAAACCCTGCGCAACATAGGCATCGGACTCAAAAACAATTTCAGTAGTAACAACGAAATTTCAGCCGCATACATCCATCTTGACCGGGAAGATGAGTCGCTCACTGTAGTCAACGCCGGAGCACTCCCGGTAATTCTACTGCGCCGTGACAAACCCCCGCAGCTAATCGAAAGGCAAAGCGGCAATCTGGGCAGCCTCGGCATGGGACTACCACCATGCTCCACTTACGATATCAAGAGAGGTGATCGCGTTTTCATGTTCAGCAGGGAAATGCTCAACTCCTTCGCTCGTGAAGGTGATGCTATCAATGAGCTGATGGAAGCTTTTCACCTCTCATCAGGTGTAGATATTGAAACAGCCTGCCAAGCCGCAGGCGAAATGCTCCTGCGCAATGGAGAGCAGCCGGAAGGGATTCTGGTGGGGATTGAGGGGTAAAAAAGGTTAGACGGCTAAGAAAGTGCCAGATGCAAGGCGCAAGAAAGCCCCGGCACACAACACACCGGGGCTAGGAGAGAGAACTGGGTTTATACCCAGTCTGAAATTATTTTACAGAACCGACAGGGTACTTTGCGCCTTTCCAAGCAAAGATGCCGCCGGGGTATCTTTTTACGTTGGTGTAACCGAGCTTTTTAGCCCATGCTGCACCGTTGTGGCTGCGGGTGCATTTTACGAAACCGCAGTAGATTACGATAAGTTTGTCTTTATCGGGTCCGAGCATTTCAATGAACTGCTCTTTGGTTTTACCATCGGTTTCCTTAACGTCCCACTCAAGCATGTCGGGAATGGGGAAAAGAAACTGCTTTGCACCGGGAACGTGCTCTTTCTTGTAGCTTGCTTCATAGGGCATGGTGTCGATGATGATCATGTCCTCTTTCTTATCCTGCAGAGCTTTCAGTTCAGGAGTGGTGATAATATCGTAGCCACCGCGCTGTACTTCTTTGAGCAGTTTTACCGCGCCTTTTTCTTTTTCCACTTCCTGCGCGAATTTGTCAGCACCGAGACATCCGGTCATTGCAAACATGAGCGCGCACAGAGCCGCAATTACAGAAATATTCCTAACCATCTTCATTCCATCATCCTCCAGATTTCAAATTGATAATTAACGGGCAGCAAGCATTGGAACAGGCCGGGCACGATATCCTTTTACCCGGCGCAGGAAATACAGATATCCACAGGCTGCAAGCAGAAAAGCATCACGTAGCAAAGCTTCGCGCAAGGAATGATAGGCTTCACCTTCCGGATCATCGGGAGCAAAGCACCCGCAATCAACATCGAGTCCCATGTTGATTCCATGAGCGAGTACCCCCATGAACACGAGCAGCAGAACCGAATAAGACGAAAGGGAACCTTTCACATCCCAGATCAGTCCAAAAGCAACGATAATCTCCGCCAGAGGCAATACAACCGCCGCAACAGAATTCAATTGCCCGGGCAGCAATCCATAACCGCTGATGACCGTGGCGAACCCCTGAACATCCAACAGTTTTCCCGCTCCTGCGTATAAAAACACAGCAGCCAGAACACACCTGAGAATGAAATACACCTGTTTGGACATCATCTTTTCAATCATTGCAGCACCCGTTCAAAAAAGTTTGATAAATTCAGGATTACATTCAATTTAATCCCAATATCAAATAGTTATACCCAATTACACAGCGACGCTTCTATCCATATTCTCGATAACATCCATTGCAGGACAAAATACCCTTTGCAAAATCCGCTAGTTATAGCGTAGTGTTGTGCGGATATTTCAAGTTTTAATAGGAAAAACATTTATGACCAATTCAAAAGATGACCAAGCTGCACAAAAAATGCATAACGAAAGCGTTCACGATGAACCGGATAAAGTAGTAGAGCCAGAAGAGGCCCTCCCGGAAATCACCAAAGACGAACTCCCCCCATCCATACTGAACGCCCTTGATAAAACAGGCTGGGACAAACTCACCCCGGTCCAGTCAAAATCCCTCCCCTACCAGCTTTACAATAGAGACCTCATGGTGCAGGCCAAGACCGGAAGCGGAAAAACCGGCGCATTCGTCCTGCCTTTGCTGGAAAAACTCGACCCCAACATCAATTATACTCAAGCACTGATCCTTGTCCCCACACGAGAACTTGCACGACAGGTTGAACGCGAAGCTGAAAAAATTTTTGAAGGCTCAGGATTACGGGTTCTTTCCGTTTACGGCGGAGTCGGTTACGGTCATCAGCGCGAAGAACTGGAAAAAGGGGCACATATGGTTGTAGGTACCCCGGGCAGGATTCTGGACCACCTGCTCAAACGCACCTTTGACCTTGAAGACCTCGAAACCCTGATTTTTGATGAAGCGGACCGCATGTTGTCCATCGGTTTCTACCCGGACATGCGCGAAGTTAAATCCTACCTGCCGCGCAGACCTATTTCCACCTACATGTTCTCTGCAACTTTCCCGGAACACGTTATCCGTCTCTCCAAAGAGTTCATGTACAAGCCGCAGATGCTCAGCCTGAGCAGCAAACAGGTTCATGTAACAGAGATTGACCACGCCTATTACGAAGTGCCTTCCATGGGCAAGGAACGCCAGCTCATGCGCATCCTTGAAATGGAAAATCCCACCTCGGCTATCATTTTCTGTAACACCAAAGCCAACGTCGAATTTGTTACAGCAGTGCTCAACAACTTCGGCTTCAATGCCGCAGATCTGACCTCGGACCTTTCGCAGTCCAAACGCGAACGGGTTCTGGCCCAGCTGCGTGACGGATCAGTGCGCTTTCTCGTGGCAACGGACATTGCAGCGCGCGGCATCGATGTACCGGACCTCTCCCACGTAATCATGTACGAACCGCCGGAAGATAAGGAATCCTACATCCACCGTGCCGGACGTACAGGACGTGCAGGATCTTCCGGGGTCGCAATCTCTCTTGTGGACGTAATCCAGAAGATAGAACTGCAACGCATCGCTACTGCCTACAATATTAATTTTGAAATACGCGAATTGCCGGATGACAAACAGGTACTGGAAACAATCAACGAAAGACTGACCACAATCCTTGAAGGTAAATTCCGTTCACGGACAATACTTGAAAGGGAACGCATCGGACGTTATAAAGATCTGGTCCGCCAGCTTGCCGAGGATGACGAACAATGCATCCTTGTGGGCATGCTTCTGGACGAACTCTACCAGAAATCCCTGCACGCCCGTGCAGAACAGCCCCCGGCGCCCAAGCCCAGACCACAGAGACAATCCCGCCCCCGCAAAAATAACTACCGTGGTAAGCCGAAAGGCGGAAGCTCTACAAATAAAGGTCAGAACAAGGGCCGCAGCGGGAACTACAATCGCAACCGCAGATAACGGAGAATTGAAATGAAACTTCTTTCAACCCAAGTGGAAGGATACATTGAACGTTCATCCTGGATTCGCAAGATGTTCGAAACAGGCATTGAACTGAAGAAAAAGTACGGTGAAGACGCAGTCTGCGACTTTTCACTGGGCAACCCTGATGTTCCTGCACCTGCTGCTGTCGGTGAAGGTCTCAAGGAACTTGCCGAAACCGCAGACAAGCCTTTTGCTTTCGGCTATATGCCCAACTTCGGTTACCCCACCGTGCGTGAAAAACTCGCTGAAACAGTTTCCGAAGAACAGGGTGTAAAAGTATCCGGTTCAGACCTGATTATCACCTGCGGCGCTGCCGGTGCGATCAACGCTCTTTACCGGGCCATTCTCGAACCGGGCGATCAGATTCTCTGCCCCGCTCCCTATTTCGTAGAATACGGTTTCTATGCTCAGAACTCCGGCGGCGAACTGGTTACCGTACCTTCCAAGCCGCTGACCTTTGAGCTGGACCTCGACGCCATTGAAGCAGCCATAACCGAAAAGACCCGTGTGCTGCTCATCAACTCTCCCAACAACCCCACCGGGGCTGTCTACACCAAGGAAGAGCTTGAAGGACTGGCCGCCGTTCTCAAAAAAGCAAACGAAGGCCGCGAACGTCCTATCTTCCTCGTTGCGGATGAGCCATACCGCTTCCTCGCATTTGATGGTGTTGACGTTCCCTCTATCCTGCCGCTCTACCCCTACAGCATCGTAGTAAGTTCTTTTTCCAAGAACCTTTCTCTTGCCGGAGAACGCATCGGCTACGGCCTGCTCAACCCGGACATGCCCGAGAAAGAAAAACTCATGGCCGGACTGGTGCTCACCAACCGTATTCTCGGTTTCGTAAACGCACCCGCAGTAGGTCAGAAGCTGCTTGAAAAAGCCCTCGGCTCACAGGTCGATAAGAACATCTACCTTGAACGCCGCAATGCTATGGATTCCGTGCTTAAAGATGCAGGTTATTCCTACACCATGCCCAAGGGCGCATTCTACTTCTTCCCCGAAGCACCCGGCGGTGACGATGTAAAATTCTGCGCCGCACTGCAGGAAGAAAAAATCCTCGCCGTTCCCGGAACAGGCTTCGGATTCCCCGGTTACTTCCGCCTCGCTTTCTGCGTAGGAACCGAGGTAATCGAACGTTCCAGAGAAGGATTCAAGAAGGCTATCGAGCCGTTTAAATAGTAATACTAGTCAGATTTAACTGATTCCAGGCACTCCGTTTTTGAAATAACGGAGTGCCTTTTTTTGATCAACTATCCCAGCCGACCCCATTTGACTTATTATAATTCATATGTCACTACTGGTGACATGAAATCCAAAAAAGACAAAGAACAAACCCGAAAGCGCATCATTGAAGCCGTTGGACACGTGCTTGCCAGAGATGGGGCCAAAGGTCTTGGCATCAATAGCATAGCCAAACAAGCAGAAGTGGATAAGGTGCTTATCTATCGATATTTCGGAGGTTTGCCGGAAGTCATCAAAGCATTCGGAATAACCGAAAAGTATTGGCCCAATCCTGAAGAACTGGTTGGAGATCCTGAGCAATGGGAAAAACTGGGCATCCAGCTATCACTACACCGCTTTTTCAAAAACTATATACGGGCAATGCGTTCAAGACCCCTGACCTTAGAAATTATGGCTTGGGAACAAGTCTCTACTTCTAAAGAAGCAGCTTGTCTGGAAGACATTCGCATACGGACCGCTTTAGAATGCTTTGAACGCATGTCACTGGAAGTAAATGAAGATGTCGATCTTACAACCTTAATTGTCATGATGTTTTCCGCAATTAATGCACTGCTGGTCAAATCCATAAAAACGAATAGCTATGGAAGCTTGGATTTATCAGAAGATAAAGCATGGAAACGGATAGACGCTGTAGTCGCGGGTATGTTGAAAGGTGTCATAGCGGCAAAAGAACTCTAAGGAGAATTTAAGATGGAACCACGCGATCAAGCGGTTACGGCTCTACTGAATGGGTCTTCCTGTGCACAAGCCGTACTTGAAGCATTGGGAAATAAATATGGACTTGGTGCAGATGTGGCAAAAAAAATTACTGCCGGACTTGGCGGGGGACTTGCTTCCGGATTAACCTGCGGCGCGGTTTCCGGGGGGTGCTTGGCACTCGGCCTTGCTCTAGGATCTGATAACCCTGCGGATACATATTCACGTGAGCGCACATACTATGCTGTACAGGAACTGCTGGCCCGTTTTGCAAAAATCAATCACTCACACCAATGTTCAGAAATCCTGAGCTTAAATGATCAGGAAATAAAAACTCCCGAAGGAAAGAAGCGGCTGCGGGAAAGCAAACTATGCCTTAAATTAGTAACAGATACCATAGACTGCATTGAAGATATCCTTAACGAAGAACTATAGCTCTGACATTAATACAAAGAACTCCTTAACAGAAAAAGCCGCTGAAAATTTAATTCCAACGGCTCTTCAAATTTGAAACTTAAAAGTAAAAAGATTTTTACACTTAAAATCCGAATCTTTAAAACTTGTACCTCAAATTAAAGAAAGCTCCGAATGCAGCTTCCTGATCCTCTGATCCGAACTTATCACCGTTCTTATCAAAGAACTTGGTTTCTCTGGCGAAAACATATTCCGGGCCGATTGATATGGAGCAGTTTTTAATGGGTTTGTAGTCATAGTAAACACCGAACTTCATGCTGCTCGTCTCAATATAGCCCGCATCTGAAACAGAGCTGTCATCCTTTAGCCGATAGGTCTTACCGTCAAAGTTGAATGCAGCGCGCAGGGTGGAAACCTTGTCAAAGGAATAACCGACCTCAGTGGCGGGCATGCCGAGGTTTACAAAATATCCTGAGCCGTCAGCAGCGTAGTCAGTATAATTGACACCGAAATACGGCATAGCTGAAACCCGGATACTATTAGCAAAGGCACGCAGACCGATCAGCGCCTTTAAGTTGTCATTGAAAAAATAACCGATGTGCCCACGCAAGGCTCCACCAAATGAATCTTCCATCTGTTCTTCAAAAGCGGATGTCCCGGTGATCCCGGCTCCATAAAACCAATTCTCATTGATTGCGCCATTCAAACTATATCCAAGACTGAAACGGTGCAGGGTATTCCAAGGATCATCCTGCCCATTTCCAAAATTAAGCTGACCGACATTGTCCCAAGAATAGTGCTGTCCTTCATAACTGAAAGAGAATCCACCGGCATTTACCCGCATCTGTCCCCCGGCAATGCTGGAGGAGCCGTCACTATCCTTGTAATCGGCATCAGAAAGATACTTCCCAGTAACCCGGACTGATATAGGTTCAAAAAGACTGCCTTCTCCTGCTGCTGCGGTGCTGGCGCAACAGAGTATTAAAAAGGCTAGTATGATATTGGTAATTTTGGTCATGACAATGCAACTCCTTCAAAACGTATTATTCATTACAATTAGCAATCGAATAACACCCACTATGTGAACAACTTGTAATTAACATGTGAAACTTTCGAAAAATAGCAACACGAAGGAGAGAAAGCACCTTAAGATTCCTTAAGATGCTACACGAAATAGAACTTATTACGCAACCTGTTCTGTCGAACTGAAATCAATGGAGACAATTGTGCCTCCTTCAGGGCGGCTGCTTATAGAAAACTGCCAACCGAATCGGTCGCATAATCTTTGGACAATGGACAGGCCTAACCCGAAGCCGTTACTGCTTTCGCCCTTCACATAAGGTTTTGAAATATTGTCCATAACATCAGCAGAAATCCCAATCCCCGAATCCTTAACTGTTACAATTGCCCCGACTATAAGGACTTCTACAGAACCGCCCGGAGCGAAATTAAAGGCATTGCAAAGCACATTATTGAGAACAATGGAAAAAGCACGTTCAGGAGCATAATTTGAAGCGCAGTCGCTCATCTCCACAACCAGATTTATTTTTTTAAGCTCAACAAGTGGCTGCAAACTGCGCAAGACTCTCTCGGACGCTTCATTGATATTAAAACACGCTTCCGAAACTTCCTTATTTTCTTCCCGGGCTATCCAGAGCAGGGTTTCAATTGTCTCTTCCATATCCTTTACTGAACGCTCTATACGGCCCAAAGGTTTCTGCATCTCAGAACTTTTAGATGAAGGAGAGAGTCTGATCAGTTCCAGAGCACCTTTAATCACACTTAACGGGGTGCGCAGTTCATGGCTGACATCTCTGGTAAAATCCTTTTCGCGCTTGATGAACATCCGCACTCTTTTAAATGAATTCTGGATATTTAAAGCGATCAGACCGATTTCATCTTTACGTACAGATTCCGAAAACTCTCTATTCAAATCATCCGGCCTGTATGCCCGTATTTTTCCAGTAAGAGAATCAAGGGGGCGGAATACAATTTTACCTATAAAAACCACAAGAAATATGCCTAAGGCTGCGGTAAAAACAAAATAAAGGAGTAGAATACTGGTAGCACCCAAAACGCAAGAATGCTTATCAATGACATGGCTGACATTATAAATGAGGTACAGCCTTCTGTCCCCTTCAGGATAAGTGCGCACCAATGTATTATGACTATCGGGACCGGATATTGCTGCCGGGCCGCTGGTTTCATAAAAACCGTCCCGCAGCAGGGGCAGGGTGTCCTTAAACTCTGGAGGAAGCTGTGCCGGATCTGTTGCTGCCAGTAAATTTCGCAACTTGGGCAGACGTGCATTTTTATCTTCAGCGTAACGCCTGAAATAATCATCGGCCTCATCGCGGAGGATGTTATTGAGAACCTCATCCTCAGTAACCCGGACCGTCCCAAGCTGCGCAAAGCCATATAGTCCAAGCAGGATAACCAGTGAAATGCTGTAGGAAACAATCGCTTTAAAGCGTAAACTATTAATCTTCATTGTTCCCGGCCAACTTAAACCCTATTCCGTAAACAGTCTGTATCATCGGGTAGGAAAACCCTTTATCCACCAGACACCGCAATTTATAAATATGACTGCGTAACGAATCACTGTCAGGCGGATCTTCGCCCCAGAGAGAAAACTCGACATCCCTACGGGGCACTACATTAGGGTAAGCCTCCATAAGAAGCCGTAAAAGCTGAAAACAGGCCCGGTTAAGTTTAATGGGAACCCCCTCCCTTGTTACAGCCATGCGCCCTGTATCCATGACCAAAGTCCCGACACTTAACGAAGACGCCCCTCTCCCCTTGTTACGAGCGGTAATTGCAGTCAGCCTTGCAACCAATTCTTCCAAAGCAAAAGGCTTAACCAAATAGTCATCCACTCCGGCATCAAAACCTGAAAGCTTATCCTGCAATGTATCCAAAGCGGTAAGCATTAAAATAGCAGGCTGGGCAACGGAAGCCTTGCGAAGCCGTGAACAAACTTCAAGCCCGTCCATCCCCGGCAGCATTACATCCAACACCAAGGCATCATACTGATTAGTAACAGATAGGTGCAATCCTGCGACACCATCCGCAGCGTAATCAACCACGTGGCCGCACGATTCCAGATAATCACATATATTTTCAGCAAGATCATGATGATCTTCAACAACCAGCACTTTTAATGGCGGCATGGGACAACCTCATTTCACAATAGGTAAAGCTACAGCTTCAGATTTAAATATTCTTCTCATACCCGTCAGCACCGAAAAAGGCGAGAAATAGCCTTAAACCTAAGTTGATTTTTGTGAAATATATGTGAACAAATCATCCGGCCTAATCAGTCCGCCCCTTCAAAAGTAATTCGCGGTCCACAAACTGGCTGAGAACAAGAGAAACCAAGGACATTCCTGCTGCGCCGAGGAAAACAATGCGATAATCCTGCATCCACGCAATACCACCCAATACGGGCACGAAAACAGCAGCAATATGGTTGATGGTAAAACTGACCGCCATAGACGGGGCAATGTCCGGCTTATCGGCAATCTTCTGGAAGAAGGTCTTGATGGCCATGGTGAAGTTAAAGAAAATATTATCCAGAATATAGAGCAGAGCTCCTACCAGCGGACTGTCTGTATAAGCATAGGCGGTAAAGATCAGGAACAAGCTGGCGTACTCAAGGGTCAGGACTTTGCGCTCACCGAACTTGTTCACCGACTTGGCAATGATCGGGTTGACGAAATAGTTAATCACGTTGTTGACCACAAAAAGAATGGCGATGTGCTGCAACGAAAATCCGAATTTCTTAACCAGCAGAAAGACAGCAAAAGCGACAAAAATCTGCCTGCGCGCCCCGGCGATAAAAGTCAGAGCATAGAAGAGCCAGTACTTGGACCGAAAAATCATCTTCTTGTGCTGCGGCGGCAGGTCCGGGGATGATGGATCACGGGTCAGACAATAAAGTCCGGCCAGCACTGCTACAATACCTGCCCCAAAGAAAATCTCCGAATAGCCCATGAAACCGGAAATCGAGATAACAACCACGCCCACACAAATATTGGTCGCTGCGGCAAGACTGCGCAAACGTCCCATAACCAGCGGAGCCTCCGTGTAACCGAAATATTGCAGGGTCAAGGACTGGTTCAGTGTCTCGTAATAGTGAAAGCCGAAAGACATAACCAGAGTAGTAAAAGCCAAGCCTGCAAAGGATGGCATGAATCCGGTAATGCAGATACCGAGTCCCATGATAATTACAGAAAGTGCAGCAAGACGGTGCTCCTTGATGAACATGAGCACGTAGATTACAAGCAGAGCAAGGAAACCCGGAATTTCACGAATGGAACCGAGCAGCCCGAACTGACCGCCGTCCAGCCCGGCCACTTCAACCGCAAAATTATTCAGCAGGGTTCTCCAACCTTGAAAACCGACAGTGGTGGCAATGGTCAGCACCAGCAGAAATATATACATCTTACGGGAAGTGAAGCTTTTTGTAGGCACGATGAGATCCTTAAAATGGTGAGATTATGATAAACGGATGCATTCAGTAAGGACGGAAAAAGTAATCCCGCGTCCGACATAAAACAAGTCAAAATTTAGCAGGAACAATATGGCAGACTTTCCCCCTCCGTACACAGTGCGGGTCAGCCCAAGGGCAAAAAACATAATAATCAAACTAATCCCGGACAAAGGAATTGAAGTAGTTCTGCCAAAGGGAGCTAATCGCAGAGATGTACCCTACTTTCTGGAAAAACGCCGGGAATGGATCGAACACAATATCCGTAAACTGGAAGGGAAAGGATTCTCCTTAAACCCACCGGAATTGGTCCTGCCCGATGAAATCTGCTTTGCCGCAAGTGGAAAAGTCTTCACAGTACGGAGGGTGGAAAACCGTAAACCCGGCCTGCGCATGCGCCGCAATGTGGATAAACTTCTCTTGAGCGGCAATGACTGGTCACCGGAAGAAGAATTGGAGGTGCTGACCCGTTTTGTTCGCAGCGAAGCCCGCGATTTCCTTGTTCCGGAACTAAATAAAATTTCAGAAGAACTGAACCTGCCCTTCAGCAAGGTCTTCATCCGTTCACAGCGAAAACGCTGGGGCAGCTGCTCCGCCAAGGGCAACATCAACCTGAACATGAAACTAATGTTCCTGCCCTACCGCCTCGCGCGCTATGTGCTCATTCATGAACTCTGCCACACAGTGCACCTGAACCATTCCGCTAAATACTGGCGGCTGGTAAAAATGGTCGAGCCTGATGTGGACAAATTAGAGAGGGAACTTTCCGAGGCGGGAAGACTGGTCCCGACATGGATTAATTTCCAATGAGACGAGAGCCAATAAAACGTCTTCCCCTTTACAAACCGCCACAAATGGATGAAGTTTATACGTTAACAACTGCACAGCTACTAGCGAACCATATAGCTATATCTCCTTAAGGAATCACGATGGAAATCAGCAGCAAAAAAGTCGGTGACGTATTGGTCATGGCCATAAAAGGCCGCCTTGATGCCCTTACCTCCAGCAAACTGGAAAGTAAGATGTGCGAACTCATTAACGCCGGTGAAAATAAAATTGTAATAGATCTTGGTGAGCTGGAATATATTTCCAGTGCAGGACTCAGGGCCATACTTTTTTGCGCCAAAAAGCTTAAGGCAACAGAAGGAGACATAGCCTTCGCGAACATAACCGGGATGATAAGTGAAGTATTTGAGATTTCCGGTTTCGGAACCATGTTCAATATATACAGTTCCGCCCTTACTGCTGCGGAAAAGATCTCCTGAGGAGCTTAAAATGCTACGCCCTGCCCTGACTCTTCTGCTGACTTCCACAATATTTTTTTATGCACAGATTTGCGGGGCAGAAACCTCCCGGACAGTTAGCAAAGAAGAGGTCCGCCAAATCCTCAAGAACAACCCGGAACTGATCTTCGAGGCCCTTCAGGGACACGAAGAGCAACTCTATGACCTGTTACAGGTGGGGTTGGAAAAAAAGAACAAATCACGAATCAGGGAAGGCCGGCTCAAGCAACTTAATAATCCCAAAATAGCAGCTCTTCACCCGGACCGTCCGGTTTGGGGTTCTCCCAATGGGAAAATCAATATTATTGTCTTTTCAGACTTTCAAAGCGCAACCAGCGCCAAGGCTGACAGCATAATTCATGAATTGCTAAAAAAGCATCCTGAAATCAGCTACCGCTTCCGTCATAATCCTTTAGGACTTCATAAAATGTCACTTCCGGCAGCCGGTTATTACGAAGCACTTGCCCTTCAAGATCAAGCTAAGGCCAAGAAGCTAAATCGGCTGATCTTAAAGAACAGATTGGCAATTAAAAAGAGCGGGACAAAAAAACTTGATGAGCTGGCAGAAAAGTGCGGTGCGGACATGAAACAATTGCACCGGAACTTGAATTCCCCGCAAGTAAAAGCACGTATTGACGGAGACCGTAAGGAAGCACGCAAGCTTGGCCTGACAGCCTCACCGGTCTTTCTCGTTAACGGGGTTACTGTCACCGGAGCAGCCCCTATTGAAGAATTTGAAGAAGTGCTCCGAATGATCCGCGAGAATTAATCTTTTTATAATAGAGGGTTCACTCTTTATTCTTTAAGTTGCGCAAAGCAGAAGAGCATAAAAAGACTGGGCAGCAATACGATAGTGATATATTATCATAAGCCCTGTTAAAATTTCCAAATCGCGGACAATATGAACACAATGCCACAAAATCAATCTGATATACGCCGAGTATTCCTGCACACCGGAGATGCATACCTCGGGGTTAAACCGACTATTGTTTCCACCGTACTCGGGTCTTGTGTGGCAATATCCATGTTCTCTCCCCGCAAAAGACAAGGTATTATCTGTCACGCATTCCTGCCTTCGCGTGCTGAAATCAAGGATGTAAACGAGCCGTCAATTCAGATTTGCAGATATGTGGACACAGCCGTAGACCATTTGCTAAAGAGTATGAGACGCTTGGGGGTTAGGAAAAACGAGCTTGAAGTAAAACTGTTTGGTGGAGCCACCGGACTGAGTTATTCTCAGGTAAGGCCGTCATGCGCTCTGGGTATCGGCAACAGAAATGTTGATGCCGCACTTGAAAATTTAGAAGCGAAAGGACTCAAGCCTGTAAGCATGGATGTTGGCGGAAATGTAGGCAGAAAACTTCTTTTCTGCACCTACTCCGGGGACGTCTGGATTAAGCGGCTTGAAAAACATATGTTCTAGCCATATAAACGGCCACTATCTGCAAGATTAAAATGAAGCTCTCTAACAAGCTGTATTCACTTCTTTTACTGTTCACTATTTTTCTTTTCAGCCTACCCGGAATATCCTGTGCAGGGGATTCCATCTACCAATATTCCCTCATTGATTCCCTGCTTGCAGGCAATTATGACGGGGAATTAACAATCGGCACCCTAAAAAAACACGGTGATACCGGACTGGGAACATTCAACCGTCTTGATGGTGAAATGGTTTTCCTTGATGGCGAGGTATACAGAATTGATGCCCACGGCAAAGCCATTAGAATCGATGATAGCGAATGCACTCCCTTTGCTGCTGCGGCCTTTTTCAAAACAGGGAAAATAATCAAGCTCGATTCCGTGAAATCCATTAAAGAATTAAACGACAAGATTTCAAAATCCCTCGACTCTGAAAATCTTTTCTACCTCATCCGGATTGATGGAAAATTCCATAAAATACGCACTCGTAGTGTTCCAGCGCAGCAAAAACCTTACCCTCCGTTGAAAGAAGTGGTTAAGGAGCAGAGCATCTTCGCTTTCAAGGACATTACCGGAACTTTAATCGGTATCAAGAGCCCGTCTTATGTCAAAGGGATCGGTGTACCGGGGTTCCATTGGCACTTCATTAACAGGGAACGGACTTCCGGGGGACATGTCTTGAACTGCATTTTCAGCGATCTGGCTGCCAAGGTAGGAACATACAATGAGTTCCAGCTTCAGCTTCCAGAAAATAAAAGCTTTCTCGACGCTAAATTTGAGCAGGACAGACAAAAAGAATTAAAAGAAGTGGAAAAAGATTCAGAGAAGAAGTAACATTAATCAAAATCTAACAATTCCATTCCCTAACTGAATTATATTGTCCGGGAGATATATTATGAGTGACCGAATTCTCGTACAGGTAGATGAAGATCTTGAAGCCATCATGGACCGGTATCTGGAAATCAGACAAAAAGAACTTGTTGAGCTTGAAGAAGCAGTTGAGCAGAAAAACTTCGAAATCATCAGACTGCTTGGACACCGCCTTAAAGGAACGGGGTCATCGTACGGGCTGGATGAACTAACCAGACTGGGGACACTGATAGAAGACAAAGCCATGGTTGAAGACATGTCCGATGTACCGGACTATACCGCAGAAATCAGGCATTTCCTGACCAATCTGGACATAGAATACATCGAAGTAGATGAATAAAAAACAAGGCCGGAAGGATTATCCCTCCGGCCTTTCATATTTAAATCAGAAACTTTCCGGTAACTGAGTTCGGGTTGGCAATAATCTCTTCAGGGGTACCCTGAGCAACAATCTGCCCACCGGATTCCCCTCCTCCAGGGCCTAAATCAAAAACATAGTCAGAAGCACGAATCACATCAGTATTATGCTCGATGACGATTACTGTTGCCCCTTTTTCAACCAACTGTTGCAAAACCTTGATCAGCTTGCCGACCTCATGCATATGCAATCCAGTAGTAGGCTCATCAAGGATGTACAGTGTTCCGGGCAGACTGCGCTTACCGAGCTCGCGTGAAATCTTGATCCGCTGAGCTTCACCGCCTGAAAGGGTAGTTGCTGGCTGCCCCAGTTGCAGATACTCAAGGCCGACCTGCTCCAAGACTTCCAGCCTGCGTTTGAGAGTCGGATGATTCTCAAAGAATGCCTTGGATTGACGCACGGTCAGGTCAAGCACTTCGGCAATATTCTTGCCCTTGTAATCCACTTCCAGAGTCTGGCTGTTGTAACGTTTGCCCTTGCAGACATCACAGGTCACGTAAACATCGGGCAGGAAATGCATTTCCACCCTGATCTGACCGTCACCGCGACATGCTTCGCAACGTCCGCCGCGCACGTTAAAACTGAAACGTCCGGGCTTGTAGCCACGCTTCTTGGCTTCCTTGGTAGCGCAAAAAATCTTGCGGATTTCATCAAAAATCTTGGTGTAAGTGGCCGGGTTGGAACGCGGGGTCCTCCCGATGGGAGACTGGTCAATGGAGATAACTTTCTCCACTTTCTCGATCCCTTCAATTCCTGCAATACGTCCGGGCTGATCCACTTTCACACCGCGCGAGAGGGCGATATGCTTATACATGGAATCCACAACCAGTGAACTCTTGCCCGAACCGGAAACCCCGGTAAAGCAGCAGAGCACACCCAGCGGTATATCAACATCAAGGTTTTTGAGGTTGTTGGTCTTAACCCCTTTGAGCTTAATCCAATCTTTGGGAATACGCCGCTCTTCAGGTTTATCCAAAGCAAGTTCGCCACGCAGGTACTTGGCGGTCAAAGTCTGAGCCTTACCGAGAAGCTGTTTTACGCTGCCCTGAAAAACAATCTCCCCGCCAAGCATACCCGATCCGGGTCCGATTTCGATAACATGGTCTGCATTGCGAATAGTGGATTCATCATGCTCCACCACCAGCACGGTATTGCCACGAGACTGCAAGGAGCGCAGGGTCTTGATCAAACGCTCGTTATCGCGCGGGTGCAAACCGATGGAAGGTTCATCAAGAACATAGGTAACACCCACCAGCCCGGAACCCAGCTGGCCTGCCAGCCTGATGCGCTGTGCCTCACCACCGGAAAGAGTCGCCATATTACGGCCAAGATTGAGATAATCAAGACCAACATTGACCATAAAACCCAAACGATGGGTCAGCTCCTTCAGGAGCGGTTCAGCAATGAGCAGTTCATGACCGGAAAAATCAAGGCCTTCCAGCCAGTCCAAGGCCCGTTTGATGGACATGGAGCAAAAATCAAAAATTGAAACCGAGTTCACTTTAACAGCTAATGACTCAGGACGCAGCCTTGCACCTTCACAAACAGGACAGGGCCGCGACTGTCTGAACCGGGAAAGCTCATCGCGCCAGATACGCCCGAGATTATGCCCCACTTCAAGCAGGTCAACCACACCTTCCCAGCCCAAATCCTTGTCGCCGTAGAACAGGGCCTTATGTGCGTCAGCAGAAAAGTCTGCCAGCGGAGTATCAACCTTGAAGCCGTATTTTTTACCAAGCTGCCGAAAATCAAGTTCGTAACGCTCAAACATCTTCGGGGATTTCCACGGGATGACCGCTCCGGTCTTCAATGAAAGGCCCTTGTTGGGCGCCAGAAGTTCCGGCTCGTAATATTCAACACTTCCGATACCGGAACAGAGCGTACAGGCTCCCTGCGGGCTGTTAAATGAAAACAGTTGAGGGGAAAGTTTAGGCATGCTGATCTTGCATGACGGACAGGTGGACATGGTTGAAAGGTAGACATCCTCACCACCTATGATGGAAACCACGATGGATTCATCGCCGTAACGCAGGGCCAGCTCAAGGGAGTCACCGAGGCGTTTTTTCATGTCACCCTTGATGACAAGGCGGTCCACCACCAGATCAACATTGTGTTTCTTGTTCTTCTCAAGGTCCGGCACATCGTCAATGGTATAGACCGTACCGTCAACGCGCACACGGACGAAGCCTTCTTTTTTAAGCTTCTTGAACAGGTCCTTGTGGGTACCCTTCTGGTGATCCACCAATGGAGCCATCAGCATAAATTTTGTGCCTTCACCAAAAGCCATGATCCGCTCCAGAATCTCATCCGAAGTCTGGGCTTCAATGGGAATACCGCACTCAGGACAATGGAATTTACCCAGCCGTGCAAAGAAAACGCGCAGGAAGTCGTAAATCTCGGTCACAGTACCGACGGTTGAACGCGGGTTACGCGAAGTGGATTGCTGCTCCAGCGAAATCGCCGGGGAAAGCCCTTCAATCTTATCAACCTGCGGTTTGTCCAGCTGCGGCAGGAATTGGCGGGCATAAGCGGAAAGAGATTCTACATAACGCCGCTGTCCTTCCGCATATACAATGTCGAAGGAAAGGGTTGATTTACCGGACCCCGAAGGACCACAGACCACCACCAGTTGATCACGCGGAATATCAAGGTTCAAATTTTTAAGGTTGTGCTGACGCGCACCTTCAATATGGATACATTTTTTATTCATGATAAGAGGCTGATTTGATGCGCTTCGCGCTTTAAGTTTATTAAAATTTACCTCTTCAGGCCTACTAGCTCTTCGTAAAAAAAGTTTAAGGCCCCTACAAATCCACATAAAAGCAGACTTGAAAATTGCCTTAAAAGCAACGATCCGAAAGGATGGACATCTGAAAGAGGCAAATCAAAACCTTTTATTAGGTCTTCGCTGTGCCATGCGATTGTTAAGATATGCTTAACACGAAGAAAGATAATAAGCACTTCTTAAAAGAAGGCAAGTAAAATAGTAATGATTCTTAATTATTTTTTGATTCTTGTCCGGCAGGACTTTCTTTTCCCATAGGGCAGGTGCTGAAATTTTCTTCCACATCCTCAAGGCAGTTTTCTTTAATTTCAGCAATGAAAAGCTCCACCAACTCAGGATCAAGAGAATGGCCAGCAAGCTTGCGCAGGATGGAATATGCTTTTTCCAAATCCATAGCTTCCTGATAACTGCGGGTGGTAGTTACCGCATCAAATACATCGGCGATGGAAAGGATACGTGACCCTGTCTTAATTTCATCGCCCTGCAAGCCGTTTGGATAGCCAGTACCATCCAGACGCTCATGATGTGACCGCATATACTCCAAGGCAGGGCCGAGAAAATCCAGCCCGCGCAGCATCTTAAATCCCCATTCCGGGTGCTGCTTGATCTCCGCCAGCATATCCTCATCAACCTTGGTATCCACATTTTGGATCAAGCGGTCACTGAAACCGATTTTGCCAATGTCATGCAAAGTCCCGGCAACATGCACAGTCCAGATTTCATCTTCGGAAAGCCCCATCCTACGGGCTAAACGCTCACAATAAAGCCCCACCCGCTCCGCATGTCCACGTGTATACGGATCGCGCAGGCTCAATCCGCGCGCAACAGCCTTAACGGTTGCTACCACATTGCACTTAAGTTCCTCATTCGCCTGCTCAAGCGCAAACTCACGAGCCTCAATACGGACCATCATCAAACCCACGGATTCCGCCAGTTCCCGTACATAGGGATCATATTCATCAGTAGTCAGATGCATGATGTCATTGGAATAATTACCGCCGGAAATATCCTGAATACAGGCAAGAAGTTCGGTGAGTCCTTTCATATGGCTATCCGTAGATTAGAGTGAATGGGATATGGATGTCTTACGACTTTATACTGAAATTGTGTGGTGGGGGATAGGGGGAAGGTTAGTGAGGAGGGGATGTTTTTAGACTAGAAGATTCAATTATTCCATTAGAGCGATAAAAAATATTCTACTAGAATAATTCTAGTAGAATATTTTAAAAAGTTCTGACCAGCCACCTTCTGAAGACAGGATCAACAAGTTCCCAGCCGTTTTCTTCATTGCTGACCAAGTCCTGTATACTGAGATGTTTCAAGGCCTTTTGGACTCCACCTGACGATAGATTCGTTTCCTTCAAAAACACCTGAGAAGTAACCTTGCTTCCCGGATATTTTGCCAATCCCACCAACAAAGACAGTTGTACCGGGGTTAAGCCGTCTACGATCCCCTGATAGGAATATCTCTCGCTCGCTAGAAGTGATTCAAAACATTCATCAACATCATCAAGGCTGGGGTTGTCCCTCATGCTGAAAAGCAAATAGCTGAAAAGCTGTGCGTAATAAGGATATTGATGAACAAGATTTGAAACAGCAGCAGCTGCTTCGTGCGAAATGGACTTACCGCCCTTACTGAAAAGCTCAACAATATATTCCACAAGATCTTCATGTGGTAGCGGAGGAAGTTCCATCAAAAGAGTGCTATTGTAGAAAGGACGATGCCTATCAGTAAACATAGACTTGAGGATACGCCGCCTGCTACCCGCAAAGATATACCCCGCCCCATGCATCTGGATATGGGTTCGCAGTATAGCTTCCGTCTTACCCTTGTCCACCTCCACAATATCCTGAAACTCGTCCATGGCTATGTGCACAGGCTTATCCGACTTCTCGGTAAACTTTCCTATCTCGGAAAGCAGAGATTCAAGCAGGTCATACCCGGAAATACCTTCAGTAGCACGGACATCAATCTGAACTCCCCCTTCTTCAGTAGGAGTAAAAACAGGACGATAGGTCTTGAAAAAATCAAGCAGAGCCTTTTTGCCTTTTTCGAAAAAAGAAACATATTCGCTCAAACCTTCATACACAGCCCTTGCCAGTCTCGAAGCAAGATCCTCAACCGACATAACCCTGTAAAAATCGACATAAAAGACATAGGCGCCCTTATCATGCATTTCTTTCTGGGCACGTTTAATCAACGATGTTTTCCCGTACCTACGAGGAGAGAAGAGCGTTACGTTCGCACCATTCATGCCGTGTAAAATGAGATCAGTAAGTTCCTTTTCACGGTCACAAAACGGATCACTTGGTCGCAAGGTATTAAAACGGAAAGGATTATTCATAACATACTCCAAAATATTCTAATAGAGCATCAAATTTTATTCTCTTAGAATTATTCTAGTAGAATATTTAAATTTGTCAATTAACCTAATCCACAAAAAAAACTCCCTGCCTCAACCGAGACAGGGAGTTCTTTCAAAACTTCAAAACACGCATATAACCAATAAATTAAGCCCCGACATGCTCCTTATAAGCCTGTACGGTGTTGATCAGCAGCTGAGCGATGGTCATGGGACCTACTCCGCCGGGAACAGGGGTCATGGCGGATGCTACGTCTTCCAGTGCTGCGTAATCACAGTCACCGACCAGACCTTCGTCAGTGCGGTTGATGCCTACATCAACTACGACTGCGCCGTCTTTGACCATCTCTTTCTTGATGAATTTGGGAATGCCGATGGCGGCGAAAACGAAATCCGCGGCTTTGACTTCCTCAGCGAGATTGTCAGTGCGGGAATGGCAGACAGTTACGGTGGCGTTTGCGAAATCACCGTACTGCATGAGCATCATGGCAAGGGGCTTACCAACGATGTTGGAACGACCTACTACAACGGCTTTCTTGCCGGAAGTGGGCAGGTTGTAGCGTTCCAGCAGGGTGATGATACCTGCGGGAGTGCAGGAACGGAAACCGGGCAGGCCGAGCATGAGCTTACCTACGTTCATGGGATGGAAGCCGTCCACATCCTTGCCGGGATCAATGAGTTCGAGGCAGCGTTGGCTGTCGAGTCCCTTGGGCAGGGGCAGCTGCAGCAGGATACCATCGATGGTGTCATCTGCGTTGAGCTTCTGGATCAGAGCCTCAAGTTCTTCCTGAGAAACGGATGCATCGATACGGTGTGCAGTGGAAACGATTCCTGCTTTCTCGCAGGCGATTTCCTTGTTGCGAACATATACCTGAGATGCGGGGTCCTCGCCGACCAGAATAACGGCCAGACCGGGCGCTCTGCCGTGTTTTTCTTTAAGTCCGTCTATCTCTACTTTCAGCTCTTCACGAATAGTAAGAGCTGTTTCTTTACCATTCAAAATCTGCATTGAAATTTCTCCGCTGTTTATGGCCTGTGGGTGAAAAATGCATATTGTAATTTTTAAAGACTGGCAAGCACACAGCCTACTGGAGAATTACTCCGGAGTCTTCAACTGAAAGACCGTCCTCTTATCAATTTCAAGACTTTTTATGTCCTGCCCATAATATTTATCCACCAATTTATCGATTAAGCCTGACGATTGGGCATTTTGCAGAGCTTTCTCCAATATCGGTTTCAACTCTCTACGTTTGGGCGAGAGGTAGATTATAACATTCTTATCATAAGAAAAAAGGATATTCGGGACAATTACCAGATCTGAATAAGTACGTATCTCTTCCTGCGCTTCAAGAACAGATCGAGGAAAATAGTCAACATTTCTATTAGTACGACTCAGCATACAATAAATAAGCTGCCAATCCGCCACAGCGATATGCTTTAAACCATTCTCTTCCCAAACTCTGTTATCGAACCACTTTTGGCCGAATGCACCTACCAAGTTCAAAGACCGAAATTCTTCTAATGAATTTATATTATTAAAAAGATCTACTTTAGACTTTGAAACAACCAATACTCGTTTTGAAATATACCCCTTGGTGAGGGGGACGTTTATGGGAATTAGCTCTTCGTCTTACTTCTTGCTTTGGATTAGAGGAAGAACATCGATTAAACCATGTTCGAGCATGCGGCGTTTACGCAAATGCGGGTAACATTTCATCATAACGAAATTAACTTCAGGACTGCTGGCTTTCAATGCACTGGAAAGCAACTCTGCTACAAACTGATTGTTTTTCGTTTCGCAATAGGAATACCGGACACTTACCTCCGCATAAGTGACACTTGAAAACAACAGCACAGCGAGCAATGCAGGAAAAGTTAAATTTACACGCATACCCATATATACATTTGGGAGTCTGAAGGGTCAATATTACAAGAACTGATCACGTTAGAACATCACAAAAAAAGGGCTGCGGGGAGAACCCCACAGCCCTTTAATAAGCAGTAAGCTATTTCTTAGTCTTCGCCGAAGAAAGCTTCCTTCAGAGCGGGACCGTAGTAGATACCATCATCTTCGAGGTCTTCCTCGATGCGGAGCAGCTGGTTGTACTTGGCAAGACGGTCGGAGCGGCAGAGAGAGCCGGTCTTGATCTGGCCTGCGTTCAGACCTACTGCGAGGTCAGCGATGAAGTGGTCGCTGGTTTCACCGGAACGGTGAGACACAACGTTGGTGTAACCTGCGGTCTTAGCAAGTTCCATGGTATCGAGGGTTTCGGTCAGGGTACCAATCTGGTTCAGCTTGATCAGAATGGAGTTACAAGCACCCTGCTCAATACCTTCAGCGAGGATTTCGGGGTTGGTTACGAACAGATCGTCACCAACGAGCTGGATTTTTTCACCGAGATCATCGGTCATTTTCTTCCAGCCTTCCCAGTCGCCTTCTGCAAGGCCATCTTCAATGGAGATGAGCGGGAAGCGTTCTACGAAATCAGTGTAGAAATCAATCATACCCTGAGCATCGAATTCTTTACCTTCACCGGCCAGAACGTACTTGCCGTCTTTGTAGAATTCGGAAGCAGCAGCGTCGATAGCGAGAGCTACGTCAGCACCGGGACGGTAGCCGGCAGCTTCAATAGCTTTCATGATGTATTCGAAAGCCTGAGCGTGGGATTCGAGGTTAGGAGCGAAGCCACCTTCATCACCAACTGCAGTGTTGTGGCCGTCAGCAGCCAGCAGACCTTTCAGGGTGTGGAAAATTTCAGCACCCATGCGCAGAGCTTCAGCGAAAGTCTCAGCGCCGATGGGCATGATCATGAATTCCTGGATATCGAGGTTGTTAGGTGCATGCTCACCACCGTTGATGATGTTCATCAGGGGTACGGGAAGGAGCTTGCCGTTTACACCACCGAGGTACTGGTAAAGGGGAATGCCGAGCAGGTTTGCGCCAGCGCGGGCAACTGCCATGGAAACGCCGAGCATTGCGTTAGCACCGAGGCGTTCTTTGTTTTCAGTACCGTCAAGCTCGATAAGGATATTGTCGATGTTGACCTGACGCAGAGCATCCTGACCAACCAGAGCTTCAGCGATTTCTTCGCGAACGTTGGCAACAGCAACCTGTACGCCTTTACCTTTGTAACGATCTTTATCGCCGTCACGCAGTTCGAGGGCTTCACGGGTACCGGTGGATGCTCCGGAAGGAACAGCTGCACGACCGGTTGCGCCGGATTCAAGTACTACTTCTACTTCTACGGTGGGGTTACCTCTGGAGTCGAGAATTTCTCTCGCCCATACTGCGGTAATAGTGCTCATAACAATACTCCTTAAAAATAAATCAACACTTTCCGGTTACTTGGACTACCGGGTACGTCCCCGGCAAAAAACCTACACTAAACTATTTTTCACTGCCAAACCAAGCCATGCGCAACCCGTCCAGAAGGAGAGTTGGTTCCACACGGTCAATAGCCTGACAGACTTCAGCTATTTTAGAGGCGAAACCTCCGGTGGCGATGAGCTCAACCTCCCCGCCGAGAGTCTTGCCCAAACGTTCGCTCAAGCCTTCAACCATGGCTGCGAACCCGAAGATAAGCCCCTGATTAAGGCTGTCTGCGGTGCTCTTGCCCGGCCTGATGGTATCACACTCGATCTCAAGAGAAATATGAGGCAGTTTTGCGGTCCCTGATGCAAGCGCCTTTGTGGAAGAAAGCACGCCGGGACAGATCAGCCCGCCCATATAATCCATGCCTACCACACAGTCGAAAGTGGTGGCAGTGCCGAAATCAACCACGATAAGATTCTCACTGTCGCTGATCTGGCGGCCGGCAAAAGCGGTGACAAGCCTGTCTGCGCCGACTTCCCACGGCCTCTCGTACTTGTTGTTCAAGGCCAGAGGAATGGAATCAGGAGCAAAACGAAGCTCGCAGGGGAAAAACCTTTCTACCGCCCGCTTTAAAATCGGATTCATAGGTGGAACAACCGAAGAAACGGCACCGCCGATGATATCCTCATTAGAGTATCCGGCCACCCGGCATATCTCAACGAGCTTGAGTCCCCATGAATCAGCTGTGCCTCCGGGATCGGTAGGCAGAGTGAATGAAGGACCGATTTTATCACGGGTGGAAAAACCAATTTTGGTATTGGTATTTCCCACATCAAAAAGTAAAATAGTTTCCGAACTCAAAGGTGAACTCCGCTGCTTGCTGGATTCTTGCTCCAAAGTCTAATACCATATTCCGCAAAAACTAAAAACATGATTGCGATACACTTGCGGTACAACCCGGGGTTTGTTTTCAAAGACCGTCCGAAAACCGAAAATCACTATGGATTCCTCTTTCCGCCCAGCCTTTTAAGACCTGTCAGGATGACCGCGTACTCCATTCTTGGAAAGGAATCAATATGGTTTTCTGATCGAAAGTGAACACAAAAATGTTCGAATTGCAACATTTTTATAATAATTTGATAGTTTATTGACTTGGCTTGCATTAAAAATTAAAAAAAAATAATAATAAAAAAAGTTTGAATTTCCCATGAAACCCCAATGCGGAGCATGCCGTGCCAGACAAAAAACTTCTTTCCATCGCCGAAATTTCGCGCTTGCTGGAGGTACCTGAGTCAACCCTCCACTACTGGAAAAACCGTTTTGCCCAGTACCTGCCCAGTACCGGTCGTAACAGGCAGAAAAGATTCAAATCCGAAGCAATTGAAATTTTTAAAATTATCTCCTCCATGCTCAAACAGGGCCATACAGCCGAAGACGTTATGGCCGAACTCTCCCGTAAATATCCGGTTAACGTAGCCATTGATGCACAGGGTCCGGAATTGGCAACACCCGCCGCTCCTGCTCAAATCCAGCAGGCGAATCTGGAACCTGCCATCCAACTTGCCGCTGCCATGGGAACTGAAATCGCAAAATCCATCAATGAAGGACTGAAAGGGATGCTCTCCTGCATGCCGCAAGGAGCTATCTCTGAAGATGTAAAAGCCTGTATGGACAAGGCAACCGCTGACCTGAATGCCCAGAACGAGAGTATTGCGGGTTTAAAAGATGAGAACATCCAGCTTAAAGAAAAGCTTTCCATTATGGAAGCAGAGCTGGTCCGGCTGCGCAAAGACCGCCGGGAAATGGAAAAGTTCCTCCTTGACAAGCTCAAAAACGTCACTAAGTAATCCTTGCCTTTTTTGTTCCTGACGGAACACCCAAAAAATACAATCAATAACCTTCCGGCTGTATCACACAGCCGGGAGGAATTTTATGTTTATGGAGGAACTAAATGACTGCCCAGACAGAAAAATTCGAATTCAAGGCTGAAGTTAACCAGCTGCTGGACATCCTGGTCCACTCTCTCTACACCAACCGCGAAATTTTCCTGCGCGAACTGGTTTCCAACGCATCCGATGCTCTCGACAAAATGCGCTTTGCCATCAACAGCAATCCTGAGCTGGAAGATGAGGTGGAACCTGAAATCCTCATCGCATATGACGAAGAGAAAAAGACCGTGACTGTGACCGATACCGGTATCGGTATGACCCGCGAAGAAGTCATGACCAACATCGGTACCATCGCCCACTCCGGTTCTGCTGAATTCGTCAAGCAGGCTGCCGAATCCAAGGAAAGCCTTGATTCCCTTATCGGCCGTTTCGGTGTCGGTTTCTACTCCATCTTCATGGTTTCCGACCACGTAGTAGTACGCACCAAGTCTTACCTGAAAGACGAGCCTGCAATCCAGTGGGTATCAGACGGCAAAAACGCATACGAACTTACTGAAGTTGAAGCTGAAATGGATCACGGAACCATCATCGAGATCCAGCTCAACGAAGACAACGCTGAGCGTTTCGGTTCCGATGACAAACTCAAAGACATCGTCAAACGCCACTCCAATTTCGTTTCTTTCCCGATTATGATCGGCGGCGAACGCGTTAACACCGTATCCGCCCTCTGGCGTGAACCCAAATTCCAGATCAAGCAAGAACAGTACGAAGAATTCTACAAATTCCTGACTTACGATGTGCAGCCTCCCATCGATACCCTGCACTTTTCCGTAGATGCTCCGGTACAGTTCAACTCCCTGCTATTCATCCCCGAAAATGACCTCGATATCTTCGGTATGGACCGCGACAACTGGGGGCTCGACCTCTACGTACGCCGCGTGCTCATCGAAAAGCAGAACAAGAACCTGCTTCCCGAATACCTGAGCTTCATCAAAGGTGTTGTTGATACCGAGGACCTGCCCCTGAACATCTCCCGCGAGACCCTGCAGGACAACCTGCTCATCGGAAAAATCAGCGCAACCCTGACTAAACAGGTTCTGGGACAGCTGGAAAAACTCGCTAAGGATGATGAAGAAAAGTACGCAAAATTCTGGAAAGCCCACTCCAAGATTTTCAAAGCAGGACACATGGACTTCGTCAACCGTGACAAGTACGCCGGACTGCTCCGCTTTGACTCTTCCAAAGCAGAAGAGAACACCCTTGTATCCTTTGCGGACTACATCGAGCGCGCTAAGGAAGACCAGAAGGAAATCTACTACTCTTTTGTTGCCAGCCGCGAAGCAGCGAACCTCAACCCGCACCTCGAAATCTTCCGCAACAAGGATATCGAAGTACTCTACCTCTACGAACCCATTGATGAATTCGTCATGGAATCCATCCGTGAACATGAGGGCTTCAACTTCGTAGCCGCAGAGTACGCCGATCTTGAAAAGCTGGACAAATTCGAATCCACTAAAAAGGAAGACGAGCCGGAACCGCTTTCCGAAGATCAGGAAAAGGACATGGAAGCACTCATCGCCAAGATGAAAGAAGTACTCGGCGAACAGGTTGCCGAAGTAAAAGTTTCCGAGCGTCTTTCCGATTCTCCCTGCCGTCTGGTCAACCCCGACGGAGCCATGACCTCGTCCATGGAAAAGCTGATGAAGGCTATGAACAAAGACAGCTCCATCCCCACCAAGACCATGGAAGTGAACGCCGGCCATCCGCTGCTGCGTTCCATGCTGGAGATCTTCAAGGTTAACCCCGAAGATGAATTCATCGCCCTCTCCTCCAACCAGCTGCTGGAATCCGCCCTGCTGCTGGAAGGCTACCTCAATGATCCCCACGCTCTCGTAGGCCGCATCCAGAGCCTGCTGACCAAGGCAGGAGGCTGGTACGCCGAACTGGAAAAGAAAGACTAGTAATATATTATTAAAAAGTGCATCAAATCCCCGGCAACTTTTGTTGCCGGGGATTTTTTATTTTATTTCAAATCAATGTTGCTGACAGTTCCTGCTTAAGATAAAATAAAATAATCGAAATAGACCTGAGCTGCAGGACAAACTCTTCCAGCCTTGCAAATTGGAGATAAAAAAATGAACTTAACTGATGCCCCTGAACGCTTTGACCTGCAAAGTGCATTGGATAGATTCTCAGGTGATCATGAATTATTGGAAGAGGCCATTGAAATATTCGTAGAAGAAGCAGCTAAGCACCTTGAAGCAATCAAGACTAATATTGAACAAGGCAACCTGAAAGAAGCATCCGCAAGCTCTCACACCCTGAAAAGTGAATGCGGTGCTGTAGGCGCAATTCAAGCTCATTCACTGAGCCATACTCTGGAGAAAGGTGCTGCAAATGGTGATATGGAAGAAGCATTGGAAATCTATCCCCAACTTAAAAAAGAAGTTGAATTAGCTATAAAACTTCTTCCTGAAGCAAGCAGCCAGTTGAAATTTTAACAAAAAACAGGTTATTAATTACTTAATATATACACTGCTTCCTTTTTAAATCTGCTTGAGGTAGGCACTATAAAAATATTTCTAACCACCTAATTATTATGAAGACTATTCTGATCGTTGATGACGACCCAAAGATGCTTGAATTACTCAAGCACTACCTCAAAAAAGAAGAGGTCAACACTCTCGCCGCGACAGACGGAGAGAAAGGTCTTTCTTTGTTTGAATCCACTCCGGTGGATCTTGTCATCATTGATATTTTCATGCCGAACATGGATGGTATCCAGACCATTATGGAATTGAAGCAGAAAAAACCGGAATGCAGCATTCTGGTCATTTCCGGCGGTGGTGAATTTACCGGGCTTGAATATCTTAAACAAGCTAAAGCGCTTGGAGCAAAAGAGGCTCTGGTCAAACCGTTCACCCAGAAAGATTTCCTGACTACAGTACACTCTATGCTGAATTAATCTCCAAGTGCTCCTATCTTCTGGAGCAGGCCAGACTTACCCCAAGTCCCACAAACGCTGTTCCCAGAACTTTATTTATATATCTGCAAACAGCTGTGCCCTTGATAACTTCCTTTATCTTTGCCCCGCCGCAGGCATAGATCATCATACATCCGAATGCGATAATGGTGAGCAAAGTAAGCAGCATGGCAAAATGCTGGATGGATGCCTGACCACTGCTGATAAACTGGGGAAACAAAGCACTGAAAAACACTATTGCCTTCGGGTTTCCGGCCGCAACCCAGAAGCCCTGCAAAAACAGCTTTAGATTTGAGGTGCTCTTCGCTGCATCAACACTATCTTCATCGAAAGTGAAATCACCGGACATAAGCACCCCGATACCAAGCCAGACCAGATAGGCGGCTCCGGCATATTTAACCATCATAAAAGCTGTTTCGGAAGCAGCCAGCAAAGCTCCAAGTCCGGCTATGGAAACAACGGCCTGCAAGAAAGAAGCAGCGGAGTTGCCCAAAGCTGTAGCAATTGCACGCTTGGCGCCATACTTAACACCGTGGGTCAAAGCCAGAATCATACTCGGTCCCGGAATTATGGAAGCCAGAAAAACCGTAAGTACGTATACTCCCCAAAACTCAATCGACATGAAGCGTCCCCTTCAAAAAAAAAGCCGTGCTCAAGAAAGAGCACGGCCTTTTAATATAATCTACATTAGCTACTAACCTTCAAGTTCGGCAGCAGCCTGCTCAACGGAATCAATGAATCCCTGACGGGCTTCCCTGATCTTTCCGGCCAGTTCTTCGTCATGAAGAGCCAGAATCTGAGCGGCCATCCATGCGGAGTTCTTTGCGCCGACCTTATCAAGGGCAACTGTTCCTACGGGGAATCCCGGAGGCATCTGCACGGTTGCCAACAGAGCATCCATACCGCCGAGAGCGGAACCGCAAATGGGCACACCCAGGACAGGACGGATGGTTTTAGCTGCTACAGCACCTGCGAGATGTGCGGCAAGACCTGCGGCGCAGATGAAGATTTCACAACCGTTATCTTCCAGTTCCTTGACCAGCTTCGCAGTCCTTTCCGGAGTACGGTGGGCAGAGGAAACTGTGAAAACGTGGGGAATACCGAGCTTGGTCAACAGATCGGAGCAAGGCTGCATTGTGTCCTTATCCGAAATGGAACCCATAAAAATAGCTACTTTTGCACTCATTTTTTAAGACCCTTGTTACCTATGTCGCGACGGAAATAAGCTTTATCAAAGCTGAGTTTTTCAACAGCTTCATAAGCTTTTTTCTGAGCTGCTCCGAGATCCGCCCCCAGAGCGGTAACACCCAGCACACGGCCGCCGCTGGTTAATGTTTTACCATCTTCATACTTTGTCCCGGCCTGAAAGACCTTGACACCTTCAATCTTTTCAGCTTCCTCGAATCCGGTAATCTCCGCTCCCTTTTCGTAGGAACCGGGGTAACCGCCAGCAGCCATTACCACACAAAGGGTGGTTTCTTCCTTGAGTTTCACTTCCACTTCGGGGAGGCGATTCTCAACGCAGGCCAGCATGATTTCGACCAGATCGCAATCCAGACGCATCAAAAGCGGCTGACATTCGGGGTCGCCGAAACGAACATTGTATTCAAGAACGGAAGGACCGTCTTCAGTGTACATAAGCCCGGCATAAAGAATACCGGTAAAAGGCTCGCCGCGTTCGGCAAGCAGCTTGAGAATGGGCTTGATAACCAGTTCAGCGGTTTCAGCATATTTGTCGCGGGGCAGAATGGGGGCCGGGCTGTATGCACCCATGCCTCCGGTGTTGGGTCCGGTATCACCTTCGCCCACGGCTTTATGGTCCTGTGCGGAAGGCAGCAGAGCATAATCTTCACCGGCACAGAAAGCGAGAAAGGAAGCTTCTTCACCCTTGAGGGCTTCTTCCACTACAACGCGTTCACCGGCAGTACCGAAGATTTTTTTAACCATCATGTCGTCGAGAGATTCAAGAGCCTCTTCAACAGTTCCGGCAACGACAACACCTTTACCTGCGGCAAGACCGTCAGCCTTGACCACGATAGGTGCGCCTTTTTCTTCTACAAATTTTTTGGCTTGTTCATACTCATCGAAAACCTGAAAAGGAGCGGTGGGAACACCGGAATCGCGCATGGTAATCTTGGAGAAAGCTTTGCTGCCTTCAAGATTAGCGGCATATGCGCCCGGGCCGAAGCAGGGGATACCTTCTTTGGCAAGGGCTTCCTTGATGCCCAGCACGAGGGGAAGTTCCGGGCCTGCCACAACAAGATCGATCTTGTTTTCTTTGGCAAACTTGACCAGTCCGGGCAGGTCGTCATCCTTGATGGGCACATTCGTGCCGTGCAGACGGGTACCGCCGTTACCGGGTGCGATAAAAATCTCGGAAACCTTGGGGCTCTGGCTTATCTTCCAAGCCAGCGCGTGTTCTCTTCCGCCTGAACCTACAACAAGTATTTTCATGAAATAATTCCTCTTGGGATTGAGCTGAAGTGACCTGTGGGTATTACTGCCTCCCAAAATATTAGGTTGGCAGCAAGCATCACTTAGATAAATATTGCAGATTTGGCAAGAAAATGCGTACGCCTGAAATAATTATCCGTTAACCTTCACATCAGCGGCAATAACACCCAGCACCTTGCCCTTGGAATCAAAGAACGGACCGGAAACCGTAATACAATTCTCACCGGTAGCAGAAGATTCATAAACCTCGGATACATACATAGTCTGATCTTCCACAGCTCCGCTGAACCATTCCCGGCCGGACCAATCTTTGCCGCAGGCTGAGCCGTCTTCGGCAAAGCTCTGCCACTGTCCGCTGATATTGCTGACCGTCTGAATTCCATTATGATCGGTGATGTAGAGAAGTTCGAGGAAACGATTGTCTCTCAAGGCTTTGTGCATGGCCCGCTCCTGCAACTCCCGGTTCAGAGAGAGCACATCGGAAGATTTGGCGAGAGAATCAATCACTTCCTGCACCTTACCATTACCGACCAGCTTAAACACACCGATCATATCATCAAGATCAGCTACGCGTCCACCAAGAACGGAAATAGCTTCTCCCGCCCCGGACATGGCCTCGCCGGTTTCATCTGAGATCGAGTGAACTTCGTTGACAGCTTCACGAACATTATTGCTGGCCTCTGCCTGTTGCACAGCCTCTTCAGCAATAAGACGCACTCCGCGAGAACTCTTTTCTGCAAGGTCAACAATTTCGCCGAGGGCTTCACCGGAACTGGAAGCTAAACCGGACGCATTGCCGGCCAGATCATTAATATGGTTCACCCCGGCGACTGTCATTTCAACGTGCTCTTGAATCCTGCTGATTTCAGTACCCACATCACGGGTGGCTTCCATCGTCTTTTCAGCAAGATTGCGGACTTCATCAGCAACAACGGCAAATCCACGACCGGCATCCCCGGCACGGGCTGCCTCGATAGCGGCATTAAGAGCCAAAAGGTTAGTCTGATCGGCAATATCGGAAATAACGGACATGATGCTTCCAATCCCCTCCGCCTGTTTGCCGAGAGCCTCAACCCTTCCGTTAAGATCATTGGTATTGCTCATGACCGTGTTGATTGATTCAATGGTCTGCTCGAGCACGTCTTCACCGGATCTTGCCCGCTCAGCAGCTGACTCAGCATCTACTGCCGCAAATTCCGCACGTTCCACCGAATGCTGAATGGAAACATCAATCTGTTCCATGGATGCAACAACAGATGAAAGATACTCCAACTGCTTTTCAGCTCCATCGCTGGCCCGCGACGAGGATTCACCCAGCATTTCAGAGCTTGTACGAATGCCCTCAACAGCATTTTCAAGGGTCCCTGCTGCGGAAAGAAGTCCCTTGCTGCGAGCCTGTTCACCACGCACCCTTGCATCCTCGGCCATTTTATAAGCCTCAAGCTGCCTGGAGATTTCAATTTTGCATTGTTTGTCAGCCTCTTCCAGTTTAGTGCGGAGACTGCTTACATAAGATTCAAGTTTAGTAGCTGAAGGCAACAAAGCAGAAGTGAACCCTAGATCACTTTTGAAATCGGAACCGGAAACAAGTTCATCAATCCAATGACTGACACCTATCCACTGAGCATTGATTCTACTCCTGAGTATAAGCCCGGAAACAACAATCACAGCACAGGCTACCGCAAACATTCCCAGCAAAGGGGCCATGTCCCCGCCCATAAATGTTTCAGGAGCAAACACAAACGCAAGACAAAGCCCTAACAGGACCAAGACATCAATCACAACATGAACAACAATCCTGCCGGGCATACACAACTCCTATTAAGTATTGATTTTCTGGACGACGGCTAAGCACAACCGCAATGTATCAACTGTTTCCTGTGAGAGAATATTCAAGAGCGCTGATAAGCTCCCGCAAATGGATATGATCTTCAATCCTGCCACCCTCGGGACCTTCCACATGAAAGACATCAAACACAGACTCGCCTGTGGTTGAGATACGGGCCATTCGCAGATTAATATTCATCCGCGCAAAGGAAGCGACCATATCGTAAAGAATGCCGGAACGGTCTTGAGTGATAACTTCAATTAGAGTGCATTCAGCGCTGGAATCATTATCCACACTGATTCTGGTGGGAACTCTGCTGGGCACAGACTTGGCAAGAAGAGAATTACGTTTCTTGTGTAGACGGTAATCAAGAGCCAACCTTCCGGTGAGCGCGTACATGATGGACCTCTCCACTCTGGCCCAGATATCTGAAGGGCAATTTTCCGCCGGAGCTTCAACTATAAAAATGTTCAGCGCCGTACCGTCAGACCACGAGAATACTTCAGCAGAAAGAATATTCACAGAATGAAGGGCCAGCACACCGCTCTGTGCAGCAAACAGAAAATTCTGATCTCTGGCGGTGATAACCAGCTTGATATGGTTTTCGTCTTCGGTTTCAAAAACTCGAACCAAACTCAAGCCAAGCCCACCCTTACCAGAAGGCTTGCGTACCATATCCAACTCATAGGCCCCCTTAAATTCGAGAACCTGCTGCATGTGCTGCACAATCTCGTCCGGGTCCTCGACCAGCAGATAGCGTTCAGGCATGCAGCTAAGCATAGATTCAACTAATTCGGATTCTATAAGCCCCACTGCACACTCACGGATACGATTTATGGTTTCACCAAGCTGCTCACCGGAATCAACTTCTGCAAAAGCCTCGTCAGTAAGTATCAACTCCAATCCGGCATATATCTCCCGCAACAGGGATTCACTCCATGAATTCCAGACACGGGGGCCGGTAGCCATAGAATCAGCCATGGAAAGGATAAAGAGCATACGCAAACGACGCAGAGAGCCGACCTTTTCGGCAATCTTCTGCAAAGCTTCAACTGAACTGAGGTCGATCGAACGCGAAGAACGGATCAGAAGCAGATGTTCTCGGACCAGAAAGACGACATCCTCCTTGAAACGCGTAGGGAAGTCCGTACGGGAAAGAATCTCATCGGCAAGATCTGCTCCGCGTTCGCTGTGATTCCGCTTCCCCTTACCGATGTCGTGAAAGAAAGCACCGAGCAGCAAGGCATCGAAATCTGTAGTGGAAATACATTTTCCACCGTCTGAAAATTCATTACGAAAAATATCGCGACATTTATGGACAGTTAGCAATGAATGCCTGCCCGGAGGGTACTGGTGGTATCCGTCATAAGGAACCAGCTCGGAAACCTTGGAAAATTCAGGAAGGAAGGACTTGAACACCCCGCTATCAAGCATTTCAACAGAGGCCCGCCAACCGAACTCACCTTTGAAAATATCAATGAGCATCTTCAGAGAACGGGTTAAACTGATACCGCTTGCGGAATCAATGGCCGAGACAGCACGACGGGCTTCACGTGTAAGAGGAGCCCCGGTTCTGGACTTTATCCCAAAGACTTCCAGTCCGGCTTTAAGTCCGGCAATACCCCGGTGATCGATAAAGGAGCGCGAATCAGCATCAAAGGATTCACGGTAAAGGGCATCCCCCATGGAACGCACCCGGACCATAGCCTGATGAATTGAAGTAAGCAGATCGTTGCCGCGCTTTGCCGGGTCGTACCCTTTAACTCCGCATAGAGAGGCTGCATCCGGTAAAATCTCAAGAATCAATTTATCCTGTTTACGTTTGCGCAAAAAATGAACCGCAGAGCGGGCCTGCATAAGCAAAGCTTCATCCCTGCCCAGATCATTCAAATCATTTTTGTTAAGCGGAAAGTAATCGCCTTTGATATCCGCACACCAGCGTATAAACTGAACATCACGCAAGGTCCCCCAGCCGTTTTTCAGGTCAGGTTCAAGAACTACGGAATCCATACCTTTCCCGGTCTTGGAACGATTCTCCCAAAGGATACGACAGAACTTATCTCCCGCGCTGGGGATAACTTTTGTTCTGAATTCATCGGAGAGATGTCGGAAGAGCTCTTCGCGACCGGAAATGAACCGTAAATCCAACAATGAAGCTAGTACCTTGAAATCTGACATTGCCAGCTCAATATTTTGCTCCACAGTTCGAACACCGTGACCAACATCGAATTTAAGATCCCAGAGAGGATGAAACAGAAAGGATGCCAGATCTTCCAGCCCTTCCTGCGTGGTGAGTTCAGTGAGAATCAAAACATCAATATCTGAAAAAGGAGCCAGCTGACCACGGCCGTAGCCACCTACAGCCACGATACTCAGATCATCATGGGAAGAAAGGATCCCCTCGGAAACAGCTTCAATGACCCTTGCCCTGAAATAGTCATCAACAAGAGCACAAAGTTGCTGCGGAAAATCCCGCGGCATGCTCTTGGAGCATGCCGCGAGGAGTATTTCACGTCCCGCCAACAACCTGTCTACGGAAGTTTCCGGGGACAATCCGGGGGAATTTTCAGTGTTCATTTATATGGCATCCGGGCCGGTTTCACCGGTACGGATACGCACCACTTCTTCAACCGGGATTACGAATATTTTACCATCGCCAACCTTTCCGGTCTTGGCTGCTGCACTGACAGCTTCAATCACTTCGGATACCCGGTCAGCATCGACCACAATCTCAACCTTGGTCTTGGCAATGAAGTCCACCTGATACTCGGCACCGCGATAGACTTCCTTATGTCCACCCTGTCGTCCGAAACCTTTCACATCAGTTACGGTCATACCCTTAAGACCGAGAGCGGAAATGGCATCCTTTACATCATCAACCTTGAAAGGTCGTACAATTATTTCAATCTTTCTCATTGGAATCATCCTGTTTTAGCTATTTTAAATCTGGTAACCGGCTTCGCTGTGATCCGAGACATCCATCCCTGCAACTTCCTCTTCTTCGGAAGGACGCAGGCCATAGAATTTGTCGATCAGCTTGAAAAGAATCCAACTTACAGTGAAGCAGTAGGCCCAAGTGGCAATGCAGGATTCAATCTGGATCCAAAGCTGGGAGGCATTGCCGTAAAACAAACCCTCCGCACCGATGCTGGCAAAAAGTCCGGTAACAATAGCACCGTAAGTTCCGCCAAGACCGTGAATACCGACAACATCAAGAGAATCATCGTAGCCGAACTTGGATTTCATAAGTACGCCGCCGTAGCAGACCATGCCGCCACCGAAACCGATAACAATTGAAGCCATAGGAGTTACAAAACCGGCAGCCGGAGTAATGGCTACCAGCCCGGCAACAGCACCGGAAGCAGCACCGAGAGTGGTAGGTTTACCGCCATGCATGGCTTCAACAAGCAACCAGCCGAGTACTGCGGCAGCCGCAGCAAGATGGGTGGTTACGAAAGCATTGGCAGCCAGACCATCAGCAGCAAGGGCGGAACCGGCGTTAAAACCGAACCAGCCGAACCAGAGCATACCTGCACCAAGCAGGGTCATGGGCAGGTTGTGAGGAATGAAAGGCTCTTTACCGTACCCCTTACGCTTGCCCACGATCAGACATCCGGCAAGAGCTGCTGCAGCGGAACTCATGTGAACAACCGCTCCACCAGCAAAATCGAGCGCGCCGTGGTCGCCCATCCAACCGCCGCCCCAGACCCAGTGACACATGGGAGCGTAGACAAGAATAACCCAAAAAGCGCTGAAGATCAGCAATGCCCCGAACTTCATACGCTCGGCAAAAGCACCCGTAATAAGTGCGGGAGTGATAACCGCAAACATACACTGGAAAATCATGAAAAGAAGATGAGGCAGGTTATCGGCGGGGCTGTTGACCGTATCCATGCCCACACCGTTAAGGGCAAAGAAATCCATTCCGCCGATAATGCCGCCGATATCAGTCCCGAAAGAGAGGGAATATCCGATGACCGCCCAGACAATTGAAACGAGTCCAAGCATGATGAAACTCTGCATGATCGTAGCCAATACGTTTTTGCTACGCACCATGCCACCATAGAAAAGGGCCAACCCCGGAGTCATAAACATAACCAGAGCTGCACAAATAAGTATAAATGAAGTATCCGCCGAATTCATTTTTGATCAACCCCCGTTGATTCAAGGTCTCTTTTTTACAATTTCGTCTCTAAAATCGTTTTTAACGCTTCTCATTTTACAATTTTAGACAAATCAGCCTTCAAAAATGCATTTTGACTAGTATCAAAGCACGCATTGTGCCAAAACTGAAAACTTCATACTCATAAAAACAAAATTTATACACATAAAAAACATAATTGGAAATTTGCGACAGCAAACAAAGCGTAATTATTCCCATCTTAGACAATAAAATAAATCAAAAATCATGAGGGAGACAATTAAGATTCGGAATCAGGGTCCCAGTTAACAATTAAATTTTCAGATAGGTGCAGATGGGCAAAAGCAGAAAAATGAATACGGAGGCAAAACTGATGACAATCACAATTGACATCATATAAGATATAGATCACTTTCGACTAAATGAAATTGACTCTCAAACACAGAAGGACCATATGAAAATATCTAAAACAATCATACTGACCGTAATAAGCCTACTACTAAACTATTCCGTAGCTGCCGCCGAACAATTCCAAACGACAGTCTCAATTGCACCACTGAAATATTTTGTGGAAAAAATCGGCGGGGAAAATGTAAAAACCAACATCATGGTAAAAGCAGGCAGCAGCCCGGCTACATACGAACCACAACCGAAACAGATGGCAGACCTGAGTAAGTCAGAAATATACTTCGCCATCGGCGTCCCTTTTGAACAGGCATGGCTCCCGCGATTCAAATCCGCCAACAGCAATCTTGAAATCGTAAATCTCGGAGAAGCAGTTATCCATAGGAGCATGAAAGCCCATATCCACGAAGACGAAGGAGAACACGGCCATACCCACCATGATGACCATGGTGAAGCAAAAGTTAAAGATCCTCACGTCTGGCTTGCCCCGCCCTTAGTCCGAGTCATCAGTCAGAAAATTCTAGAAACCCTGATAGAGCACGACCCCGAAAACGCAGCAACTTACACCAGCAACTACCTTAGCTTTGCAGCTGAAATAAACGACATTGACTCCGAACTACTAAAAACTTTTACCCAAAAAGGACAAAAGTTCAGTTTCATGGTCTATCACCCTTCATGGGGATACTTTGCCGACACCTATGCCTTAAACCAGATACCTATTGAACTGGAAGGCAAAGAGCCCAGCCCCAAAAAAATGGCTCAACTTATTGAATTTGCCAAAACCAACTCAGTAAAGGCTATTTTTATTCAACCCCAATTTTCTCAAAAAAGCGCACAAACCATAGCAAACGCCATTGACGCAAAAGTCCTTATTGCTGACCCACTAGCTGAAGACTGGACTGCTAACCTGCGCCGCACGGCCAAGGCATTTGCAACACAGCACTAAACAAAAAAGCCCGCTCATCAAATGATGAACGGGCTTTTTTTGTAGGCGATAATCCCGCCAAACGACAGGAACACAAAACTACTAAAAACTAATAACTCCCATCAGGGTGGCCATAAAGGCAATAGGAGCACGGAGTTTAAAAGAATATGAACTTGTTACCGGCATTTCAGCGGAAATTTTGCTGCGCAGATCTTTAAATGCCTGATCCATTTCACGACTGCTATCCAAGCGCTCTCTTCTAGCCAGCTTGGCTTCTGTTCTTAAGAGAGTCATATCTTCACGATGCATGGACATTAAACTTTCAACACTACTCATCAGACCATCTCCGTATATTTCGAGGAATTGCGTCGAATTGTTCTTGAAAAGGTTATGGACCGGAGAGCCCGGAGGGGTCGGGGAGGTGGAGTGGGCTCTCCAGTCCATACTTGACTAACAAGCTAATCTCCTTACAGCACCATCCGTGCCAAACTTTATCAAGAACTGCTGACAGCACTGTTTCAAAGGGATCACTCCCCCAAAACGACCTCTTAATCTATTATTCAAAGTGTAATCCATGTTGACCAAGCATAACTTTGACGATATATCGTAAATATACCTAGATAACAGAATCGTACAACCTAAGAAAAACCTATTATTATGACAATATCTGTAAATGATTACAAGGCCCTTTCTAAAGAATTAGATCCGGAAAAATTGCAGAAGCAAATTCTGACTCTGCTGCTTAAGCTGCAAAACGTTGAACGCGGCTCTCTTTGGCTGGAACGTGACGGCATGTATGAGTGCGTTGAAGCATTGGGAGAAAAAAGTGAGAACATTAAGGGAGTCAGAATCTCTTCACAGGAAAACAGTATTGTAGGCTGGGTAATTCGGCACGGAAAAATGACCATTGCCGAAGCAGGAGACTCCCGCCATTACAGCTCAATGGAAAAAAACTTCAAAATTAAAAGCCGTTTGATCTTATGTTTTCCACTTAAACTCGAAGGGCAGGAAGTTTACGGAGCGGTTCAGGTTATAGACACCAGCGCATCAGGAGAACAACTTAACCTAGACCCTGCCTATCTGACCATGCTGCAAGATATGGTTGATATAGGTTCTATTTCCTTACGCAATTCCATTGAATTTCAAAAACAGCGCATTGAATTCGACCAGCTCAGCCGAACCTTGAGCAGCATTCGAAACAACAAAACCATTGTGGGCAAAAGTCAATCTGTAAACAAGGCTCTCAAACTGGTTCAAAATTACGGTGCCACCAACTATCCGGTCCTGCTCTATGGTGAATCAGGAACAGGTAAGGAGCTCTTTGCAGAAGAAATCCACGCTCAGAGTTCGAGAGCTCAAAAACCTTTCCTGACCCAGAACTGCAGTGCCATCCCTGAAAACCTGCTCGAAAGTGAATTGTTCGGTTATGTGAAAGGAGCATTTACCGGTGCCACCAGCAATAAATCCGGTTTGTTTGAAGCGGCCGATGGAGGCACTGTCTTTCTTGATGAAATCGGGGATATGGACATCAACCTGCAAGCCAAACTACTCCGTGTGCTACAGGAAAGTGAAATCAAGCCCCTTGGGGGAACCCAGACCAAAAGAATCGATATCCGCATCATTTCTGCCACCAACCGTAACCTTGAAGAAGAAGTTCGCTCCGGCAGGTTCAGAGAGGACCTTTATTACAGACTCAACGTACTGCCCCTAAAACTCCCGGCCCTGAGAGAACGCAGAGAGGACATCCACCTGCTGACCGGACATTTTCTTAGCCGTGAAGCAGCACACAGCCACATGCTGCCTAAAAAAATGTCCAACGAAGCGATGGCTGTAATGGAGAAATACAACTGGCCGGGTAACATCCGCGAGCTGGAAAACATGGTCAAACAATTTCAGGCCATGGTTCCCGGAGACACTATCTCTATCAAGGACCTTCCCCTGCACATCGTGCACCCCGGCACTAAACCTCCTGTTGAAAAC
The DNA here is from genome assembly GCF_000023445.1 of Maridesulfovibrio salexigens DSM 2638. Taxonomy (GTDB): domain Bacteria; phylum Desulfobacterota; class Desulfovibrionia; order Desulfovibrionales; family Desulfovibrionaceae; genus Maridesulfovibrio; species Maridesulfovibrio salexigens. Next base: position 3,846,309 of record NC_012881.1, read on the forward strand.
AGAGCCCGCAAACAGAGCGAAAAAACAATTTTGCCAAGCGATCAGCAGGAAGCGCTCAGTTCTCTAACATGGAAAGAGATGGAATACGCATACATAATGAAAATGCTTGAAAAATTCCGTTGGAATATCAGCCGCGCAGCCCGTGCTGCTGAAGTTAACCGTTCCACCTTTGATTCTCGCATGAAAAAACTTGGAATTAGCAAAAACAATTAAGACCATCCACAAACTAGAAACATGAAACCGCTCACGGAATACATCAAGCCGCTGACGGTAAAAGCTCTGGACGGCAACATTGGCCGGGTGCTAGATAAATGGATGGATCGATTCAATAATGTAATACTGCTCACCAGCCTCCCGAATGAACCGGGGGAAGAATTCAAGGAATTATCAGATGCTCCTTCTCGGAATTGATGTCGGCGGAACCCATACAGACGCCGTTGCCATAGGTCCTGACGGATTGGAAGCGCAGGTCAAGGTTGCCACAGAACATGACAACCTGCTCTCCTCCATCAGGAACAGCCTTGGAGAAATACTCCGCCACACCGACCCGTCCCGCATACGCCAGTTGAACCTCTCCACAACGCTGTCCACCAACTCTATTGTAGAAGGAAACTACGAAGACGTGGGCGTAATTGTTTCCGCAGGACCGGGACTCGACCCCCATTCCTTCATGACCTGCAAGGATTTTCACGTTATCCCGGGGTCGCTGGATCACCGCGGATCTGAAACCAAACGGCTTGATAACCTATCCCTTGAAGAAGCCATTGCGTCCTGCCGTAAATCCGGGATCAAAGTATACGCAGCAGTCACCAAATTTTCCCCCCGCAATCCGGCCCATGAAAAATCCATTGAGCTGGCCATCGGCGACAATGCGGACTTCATTACTTTAGGTCACCAGCTCACCGGACGACTGAACTTCCCGCGCCGTATTTCCACTGCCTTCTACAACTGTGCGGTCTGGAGGGTCTTTAACAAATTTGCCGATGCCATTGCCGACACCCTTGATGAAATGGGACTCGGTCAGATCAAGGTTAATATCCTAAAAGCAGACGGTGGCACTATGCCGCTTGATCTTTCCCGCAAGGTTCCGGTGCAATCCATATTTTCCGGTCCCGCAGCAAGTGTCATGGGCATAATCGCTCTGTGCAACATCACCCATGACTCTATCATCTACGATATCGGCGGAACCACCACCGACATAGCAATATTCGCTGGAGGCAGTCCGCTTATTGAGCAGGAAGGCATCCACATCGGCTCCCACCCCACCCTTGTGCGGGCATTAAAAGTCCACTCCATCGGAATCGGTGGAGATTCAGCCATATCCATATTTGAAGGCGATATCCGGGTCGGCCCCAACCGCCTCGGACCATCTATTGCTTTCGGGGGTAAAATCCCGACCCTGACCGACGCACTTATCTGGAAGGATTCCTGCGATTGCGGCAACACTGAGCGGTCGAAATCCGGCTTCAGTGCTTTTGCCGCCAAACACGGTTTTGAAGCTGACGAATTAGCTGAGAAAGCTATCGGATGCGCAGTGGATAAGATACATAGCTCTACCCGCAGCCTTGTGGAAGAGATCAACCAGCAGCCGGTTTATACCATCCATGAACTTTTGGAGAACATAAAGATCATCCCCCGCAAGATTTACATCATGGGCGGCCCTGCTCAAGCTATGAAAATGGATATCTTCCGCAAGTTCCGCCTTTCAACCGAAGTTCCGCAAAATTACGATGTAGCCAATGCCATCGGTGCGGCCCTGACCCGCACTACCACCGAACTGGAACTATTCGCCGACACCGAACGCGGACTCATGTTCATCCCGTCTTTGGGACACCGCGAAAACATCCCCCGCAACTACAAAATCGAAGACGCGGAAAGAGATGCCATGAACCACCTGCTGGCCCATCTCGGAGAAATGCATGTTGCCTCAGACGGTTCCAATGCCCAGATAACCAGTTCCTCATCATTTAATATGGTAAACGGAGCCACTACTGTCGGGCGCAATATCAGGGTAAAATGTCAGATTAAACCCGGCGTGGACCGGACATATTCATAAACGGAGTTAAGAATGCTCAAGGCTGAAAACAGTCTGGGAATCATATTTTTCCCCGCCTTTGACTGGGCAATTTCCCCCACCCACCCGGAACGGGAGGAAAGACTGCTCTATACTCAGGACCAGCTGCGCGAAGAAGGACTCTTCGACATCGAAGGCATCCGTGAATACAAGCCCGAAGTGGCTTCCAGCGTAGATATTGAACGGGTCCATTTCTGCTTTCCCGAAGCCGAGGCAGTAGCAACACGCTCGCACTGTATTTCCGCAGGCGGGGCCATCAAAGCAGCACAGCTTGTTATGGAAGGAGAGCGGGACAGGGCCTTTGCACTCGTGCGTCCGCCGGGTCACCACGCAATGAAGACAGTGCAAGGATCACGCGGGTTCTGCGCCATCAACATCGAAGCAATCATGTGTGAATACATCCGCGAGAATTACGGCCCCAAACGCATCGCCATTGTGGATACCGACTGCCATCACGGGGACGGTACACAGGATGTTTACTGGCACGATCCCGACACCCTGTTCATATCCCTGCATCAGGATGGACGAACCCTCTATCCGGGGACGGGATTTCCAAAAGAATCAGGCGGACCTAAAGCTCTCGGGCGCACAGTGAATATTCCCCTGCCCCCCGGCACATCCGATGCCGGTTTCATGATGGTCATGGAGAATGCGGTTATGCCTATTCTTGATGACTTCAAGCCGGATCTGATCATCAACTCCGCCGGACAGGATAATCACTTCACCGACCCGATCACCAACATGAATTTCTCGGCACAAGGTTATGCTGCCCTGAACTCCATGCTCAAGCCCGATATTGCCGTACTGGAAGGGGGCTACGCTATTCAGGGAGCCCTGCCTTACGTAAACCTGGGCATCAGTCTGGCTATGGCCGGAGTGGATTATTCCCATGTACGCGAACCGGGCTTCAACCCTGAAACACTCAGGGAATCCGATGAGATCATGGATTACATCGCAACCATTTGCGAAGGGGTTAAAGACATTTATTTTAATCCGCCCGCAGAAAGCGTGGAAGGAGTGATTAGTGGAGGCTGGTCCGTACGTCATCGCAATATTTTCTACGATACCGAAGGATTCACCGAATCCCAGACTGAATCCCTGCTGCTTTGCGATAACTGCCGGGGACTGCTTAAGGTAGAAACCCAGCGAGAAGGCGGCCCAATGGGATTTGGACTGGAAATACCCGCTGCGGCCTGCGACAAATGCCGCAATCAGGGATATTCGCTTTTGGAAGAAGCACAGGTCAAAAGCCGCTACCGCTACATTCAGCTGATCAACCGCAAGGACAAGGATTACCTGCGCTACGGATTTTGACAAAAAAAACGAAAACTCCTCAGGTTGAGGGGATAGGTGCGTTCAACGCCCAAAATAGAAACGGGGCAGGTTCTGTAGAACCTGCCCCGTTTTTTTAATTATTTCTTCTGCATTCCGTGAATAATACCGGAAAGATCATCCGCCAGCTTGGCCAATTTTTCAATGGCCGCTGAAGATTCGACCATGGCCTGTTCAGTTTCATTTGAAATGCGGTTAACCGTTTCAGTGGAACGGTTAATCTGCTCACTGGCTGCGGCCTGTTGCTCTGCAGCAGTTGCGATAGATCTGATCCGGTCCGAAGTTTCCTCGGACATGGATACGATGCGCGCCAAAGCCTCACCGGATTCCCCGGCAAGCGAAGTACTGCGGGCAACAGACTCAACTGCAGCCTCTGTAGCCTTAACGTTAGTCTTAGCGCCCTGCTGAATATTTGAAACAGCCTGATGAACCTCAGTTGTTGCCTGAACGGTTTTCTCCGCAAGCTTGCGGACTTCGTCAGCTACAACAGCAAATCCGCGTCCAGCTTCACCTGCACGAGCAGCCTCAATCGCAGCATTCAGAGCCAGCAGATTGGTCTGGTCCGCGATATCTTCAATCACGCTAAGGACATTACCGATAGCTTCAGCCTTCACGTCCAGATCTTCCATGGAAGCTCTCAGAGAGCTGGCCTGACCGGACACTTCATCAATAGCACTGACAACTCCGGCAACAGTATCTTCACCTTTCTCAGCTTCAGACTTAGCTTTATCTGCATCGCTTGCAGCTTCCTGCGCATGTCGGGCAACTTCGAGCACGGTAGCATTCATTTCTTCCATGGCAGTTGCAGCCTGCCCTGCTTCCTCACTCTGCACCATCGCTCCCTTGCGAGCCTCACCGACGAGACCACGCAACTGCTCTGCCGCGCTGCTCAACTCGTAAACAACGGAATCAGCCTGATCAGCAGCTCTGGCAATAAGTTCATTCTGATCAAGAATGTGTGCCTCACGCTGCTTCAATTCGGTGGTGTTGATATACAGGCAGCATCCGCCGATAACATTACCAACCACATCATGCAGGGGAAAAAGGTTGGCCAGAATATTGATATCACTGCCGTCCACATGCTTGAAAATGACTTCACGGTTCATGGCCCGGGTATCGTCATCCATACAGTGACCGATCAGGGATTTGCGATCATCATGATAAAAAATCTGGGAAATCATGCGTCCATGATATGATTCGGGTCTTTCGTTTGAACCGATCATTTCCAGAATTTCTTTGTTAAGAAAAGTAATGTGTTCTTTAGTGTCTACAATACAGCAACCGAGCGGCAGACCTTCAAGGATACTTGTGCTGAAGCCAAGCCTTTCCTTGTAAGAATCACTCAACTCGCTCACAGCAGCACGCAAGCCGTCAATCCCCGGGCTGGTGCATTTATCAGCTTCGGAGTACTCACCCTTGATCACAAGCTTTGCAAAATTTGTAAGACATTCAACAGGTCGGACGACCTGATTTTTGAGAACGGCAAAAATGCAGATTCCCAGCAAAACCAGCAGTGCTATCAAACCGGAAGCCAACCCGGTCATAGCCCAAGGTTCATTGCTGAAACTAGATAAGATTACGCCGCAAAAGGCCGCGGCGACAATTAACACCCCAAAATAAATCCACGCGACAGTGCGCATGAATTTTCCATTTCCATTGTCCATATCAACTTCTCCCAGCTAAATACGAATAACCCACAAAATTATTCGATCATCCTTTCTACCAATCCCCAATCGGATATTGCTATCCTTGCAGGCCCCCTCGTCTCCACAAACGAGGATCATATTTGCATATGATACAATAATATATCGGTAGAATTAAGAGTATTTTTAGCCTTCCAAAGCCGAACCTTCAATAAACCTCGCAAAATCGCTTCTAAACACTATATAAGAGCTTGTCTACTCGTTTCGGTATATTTAAAAAATACAAACGGAGTCAGGGGATTACCCTGACTCCGTAAGCTATTCGTAACAAAAGATATTTTTATCTGTGTAGATTTCACAGATATTTAAAGGCTAACGATGCAGCACTGGGCTATAACATTATGTCGGCAAAAGTTCCCAGGAACAGGAGTACCGAAATTACACCGTTCAAAGTGAAGAAAGCCATATTCACCCGGCTCATATCTTCAGCGGAAATCACCTGATGTTCAAAAATGAGAATTCCGCCCACTACCGCGAGAGTTGAGAAATAGATCCAGCCCAGTCCTGCGGCTAACCCGGCCAGCGCGAAAAAGATAACCGTATTGATATGACTGAATGTGGATATGGTCAAAGCCCTCTGGATACCGAGATTAGCCGGAACTGAATTGAGTCCGCGGTTACGGTCAAATTTACGGTCCTGAGTAGCATAGAGAATATCGAATCCGGCCACCCAGAAAGTAACCCCGAAGAAAAACAGGATCGCAGGCAGGGAAAAAGTAGGATCAACACAGAGCCAGCCTGCAACAGGAGCCAGACCAAGCACGGAGCCGAGCACGAAATGGCAAAGCATGGTAAAACGTTTGGTCAGGGAATAAAAAGCCGACCACCCCAGTGCAAAGTATGAAAGCTTGTAGCAAAGTTCATTCATGCCCTTACAGGCGAAAACAAAAACTACGGCGCAAACCGCGATGAAGCAGAAAGTAAAGAACGGAGTCAATTCCCCGGTTACCAGCGGACGTGTCCGGGTTCGCGGATTTTCACTGTCGATATTGATATCAAAGAGTCTGTTCACAGCCATGGCGAAGGAGCGAACAGCTACCATAGCCACGGTCAGCAGTGCAAAAGGCTTGAATTCAGGCCAGGTTCCGCTGGCCAGAAAAATACCCATATAAGCGAACGGAAGGGCAAAAATGGAGTGTTCAATCTTAACCATCCGGCAGCCCAGTACGGTATTTTCCCACAACTTCTTCAAGTATTTACAAAGAATATCCTTCAAAACCCCACTCCTTGATATTTAACCTAAAATTTCTCAATCAGCACAGCGCCGACAATGACCAACAAAGCTCCGAGAATACGGCCCGGCGTTGCTTCCCGCACGGCATACCCTATGATTCCATAGTGGTCCAGCACAAGGGAAGCTGCCATTTGTCCGGCAACCATCCAACACATCATTATTCCGGCACCCAGCACCGGAGCCACCACGACTGCCGCCGCCACAAAGAAAGCGCCCATAAATCCGCCGGTCCACATCCACCACGGTCCTTTGAGAACAGCAGAACCTTCAGGAAGCGGAACCTTGGTAAAGTAGGCATAAACCAGCAGACTCATTGTCCCCACAGCAAAAGACACAATGGCAGCCAGAACAGGATCACCCACAAAACCGCGCAGTTTTAAGTTAACCCCGGCCTGAGTCGGCGCAAGAGCACCGAATATGAATGACATTGCAATAAAAAACAGCCGCATAAACTACCCTCTATTCGAATTGCATGCCCACAATACATTGCTTAATCACGATTGCAAAGCAGTATACACAATAAAGCCCGCTGAAAGACTCTTCCAGCGGGCCCAATTAATCCGTTTTGGATTTTATTATTTAAGGGTAACTAAACCGTAGTTCTTTTTACCTTTGCGGATGAGCATGCATTCGCCGCCGATAAAGTCATCATCGCCGGGAACATAATCAAAATCAGCAACACGTTCGTTGTTGATGTAAAGTCCACCACCCTGAATATCCTTGCGGGCCTGACCTTTGGATTTAACCATGCCGAGGTCGAGCAGGATCTGGGGCAGATCGGGCAGATCCGCTTTAGCGTATTCTACACCGGGAGCAGCTTCCATAGCACCGCGCAGGGTTGCGGCATCAACAGACATGATGTCGCCCTTGCCGAACAGAGCAGCTGTTGCAGCCTGAACCTTCTCCAGCTCTTCCTTGCCGTGAATCATAATGGTGGTCTCTTCAGCAAGACGCTTATGAGCTGCACGCAGATGCGGAGCTTCCTCGTGCTCTTTAGCAATCTCAGCAATCTCTTCCTCAGTGAGGAAAGTGAAGTACTTGAGGAACTTGATTACATCACGGTCATCAGTGTTGATCCAGAACTGATAGAATGTGTACGGGGAAGTCAATTCAGCATTCAGGAAAACAGCATTGCCTTCACTCTTACCGAATTTCTGACCGGATGCAGTGGTAATCAGCGGAAAGGTTACAGCGAAACCTTCACCCTGAGCCTTGCGGCGGATCAGTTCGCAACCTGCGGTGATGTTACCCCACTGGTCACCGCCACCAATCTGAAGCTGGCAGCCCTTTTCATTGAAGAGATGGTAAAAGTCGTAACTCTGCAGCAGCATGTAGCTGAATTCAGTGTAGGAGATACCTACATCATCACGACCAAAACGACCCTTAACGGATTCTTTAGCCATCATCCAGTTAACGGAGAAGTGCTTGCCTACATCGCGCAGCATATCAAGAAAGGAAATCTCTTTCATCCAGTCGTAGTTATTGACTACTTCTGCTTTTTCGCCAGTGTTGCGTTCAACAAAAGCCTCAATCTGGGTTCTGATGTTTGCAGCCTGAGATTCTACCTTTTCGATAGAAGTAAATTCCCTTTCCTTGTCCTTACCGCTGGGGTCACCGATACGTCCGGTAGCACCGCCGAGCAAAAATAGCGGATTGTGTCCCGCACGCTTCATGCGTACAAGACTGAGAAGAGGAACAAGGTTACCGATATGCAGGCTGTCGGCAGTGGGGTCGAAGCCGCAATACATGTACTGACCCGGAGTATCCAGATACTCGCGTACCTTCTCTTCGTCAGACACCTGATTGATCAGCCCTCGCCACTTTAGTTCATCGTAAATGTTCATTTGGTTAAACCTCTTTAAGAATGTATTAATTTGCCTGCATTAGGCTTTTTTTATGCCTTCGGCGAGCCTCCCAGCGGGATCAACCCTTTTGCAAAAGGATTTAAGAATCCCAAAACCTTTTATTAAGCTTAGCTGGGTAAAATCGTCGATAGGCAATATTTTTAATGGAACTTTTCTTATACGGTCATCCGGCCTGAGTTATATGTCTCAATTGAGACAGTCCGTCCTGTTTCTTCATCTATTTCAAGCAGCACACCCTGTAATTCTATAGGGCCGCCAGCAACCTTCCATTTCTGGGGAAGACCGGTCACAAACCGTTTGATGACTGGATTAGGGCTTAAGCCCAAACAGGATTCAACCGGACCGCACATACCTGCATCGGTAATATAGCCGGTGCCGTTTTCAAAAATACGGGCATCATTTGTCTGCACATGTGTATGGGTTCCCAGCATGGCACTGACGCGCCCGTCAAGATAACGCCCGAGGCTCTGCTTCTCCGAAGTGGCCTCAGCATGAAAATCAACCAGTATGACCTTAATCTCCGGGTCGATTTCCTGTAAAATTTTGTCTGCGCACTTAAATGGGCATTCCACCGGATCCATAAAGACCCGTCCCTGCAGATTAATAACCGCAACGGGCACTTCACCACGGACTTCAAAAGAAGTCCAGCCCCTTCCACGAGTTCCTTCCGGCAGATTTGCCGGACGCACTATCCGGTCACTGGTCTTCAAAAAAGAATAAATATTACTGAACTTCCATATGTGGTTACCGGAAGTCAAAAGATCAATCCCGTAATCGAGTAACTGCTGGGCATTTTTAATTGAGAGCCCGATTCCCTGCGAAGCATTCTCTCCGTTAGCAATAATCAAATCAAGGTCAAGCTCCTCACGAAGAGCCTTAACCTTTGCAGCTATCCCCTTACGACCGGGTCTGCCGAATATGTCACCGAAAAATAGTATGCGCATGGAATTTTTCTTGGTCTGAACAAGACTCAACTAAATTAAGGAAAATTGTCGAATTAAAGACTGAAATTAAACTAATCGGGATTCCAAAGGGACTTGTTCCTTTGGCCGCCGGGGGCGAAATCATTTCACTGAAAGCGCGATAGCGCATCATATCAAAAAGGCCCGGTGAACCGGGCCTTTCAGGAAGTTATTTACTTAGCATAGCCCACCGAGCGCCGTTCGCGGATAACGGTCACACGAATCTGGCCTGGATAGGTCATGTTGTTTTCAATCTTGGTAGCGATGTCCTTACAGAGCATATGGGTGTTGTCGTCAGATACTTTTTCAGCATCAACCATAACTCTGATCTCACGGCCTGCCTGAATGGCGTAGGCTTTGGATACACCGTCGAAACCGGTTGCCACGTTTTCAAGCTCTTCAAGACGCTTAACGTAGTTTTCCAGAAGTTCCTTACGCGCACCGGGACGAGCACCGGACAGGGAGTCCGCAGCCTGTACAAGGGTTGCGAGTACGGATTTGGGCGGAATATCTTCGTGGTGAGCCTGAATTGCGTGGATGATCTCTTTGGATTCACCATGTTTCTTGGCAAGGTCGGCACCGATGACAGCGTGAGGACCTTCGATTTCGTGGTCAACAGCCTTACCGATATCGTGCAGCAGACCTGCGCGCTTGGCGATTTTCTCATCCATGCCCAGTTCTGCGGCCATGATTCCACAGAGGAATGCCACTTCAAGAGAGTGCTGAAGAACGTTCTGAGAGAAACTGGTGCGGTACTGCAGCTGACCGATGAGCTTGACGATTTCGGGATGAATACCGTGTACGCCTACATCGAAAGTTGCCTGTTCACCAATTTCACGCAGTTTGACATCCATTTCCTGCTCAACCTTGTTGACGATGTCTTCAATGCGAGCGGGGTGGATACGTCCATCGTGGATCAGACGCTCAAGAGCCTGCTTAGCCACTTCGCGGCGCAGCGGGCTGTAAGCGGAGAGAACAACTGTTTCCGGAGTATCATCGATGATCAGATCAACACCTGTAGCAGCTTCAAGAGCGCGGATGTTGCGGCCTTCACGTCCGATGATGCGGCCCTTCATGTCTTCAGAAGGAAGGGTAACAGCGGTAACGGTCTGTTCGTTGACGTAATCGCCGGAATAACGCTGAATAGCGAGGGCGAGAATCTTGCGGGCCTTGCGGGTTCCCTCTTCCTTGGCTTCCATTTCAATGGAACGAACCATTTTGGCAGCCTCGTGGCGGGTCCTGCTTTCAATTTCGGTCATGAGCTTTTCACGCGCTTCCTCAACAGTCAGCCCAGAGACTTCCTGCAATTTGCGCTCATGCTCATCCTTTCTTTTTTCGAGATCTTCGCGAAGACCTTCGAGCTTCTTTTCCTGCTTGATCATACGCTTTTCAAGAGTCACAACTTCGGACTCTTTGCTGGCTACTTTTTCAAGCTTGTTCTCAAGACGCTCTTCTTTTTCCTGGAGGCGCTCCTCCTGCCTTTTCAGGCCGCGCTCCATTTCTTTATACTCATTTTCCTGCTCTTTTTTCAGAGCATAAACTTCGTCCTGACCCTGAAGCTTAATTTCCTTTTTCATGGCTTCAGCTTCTTTACGGGCTTCCTGGACAATACGGTCTGCCAATCCTTGCGAATCAGCCAGACGTTTGGAATTCACGTACCGATGCAGAGCGTAACCGCCTGCGGCACCTAGGGCGATTCCAAATAAAATCAGAAAAAAATCCCCAAACATGCCTTTCTCCTTTGTATGTTGACAGGCCTCAAGGGACCTGATTCGTCATTACCGATTAATACAATCGGAAGATTATAACAATCTGCAATGGAAAGAAGAGAACTAAAGGCTGAATGAGGTGTTTTTTAAGTGGTCCGGCAGAAAATTTAATAAATTAAACCTGTTTATTCATACCAATACCGAGAATCCCCATATTGGGACCCCGGAGATGCCGTGTTGCCGTATACGTTAGAACCTAGTCTAACAGGTGGGCGCTGCCCCCGGAATTTTAGGCTTCCCGGTAAAACCGGGCCTGCACACCACTCCGGTGATGCTTGCTCCCTTACTTTTTATATTGGTTCAAAAGCCATAGGGCAATCACGCACTCCCCAGGGAAATTTCTTTATATCTTAAAAAGCAGTGCCATGCACAGCTTATCACTTCTCTAACAGCGCGTTAATTTTCTCTTCCATTGTTTCGAGTTTGCGGCTGTGTTCAAGGTAATCATCGGCCAAACTAAGAGCCAGACAGGTGAGCAATTTCTCCCTGCTGACATCCTTTCCGCCCCGGGTAAGCTCGCTAAATCTCTCTTCGAGCACATCTTTTGCGGCTTCAATTCTTTCTTTGTCCGCATCGGTCTTGAAAGAAATTTCAAGTCCGAGAACGGGAATAGTATAACGGGGCATATTAATCCGGCGGCAGTATTCCTGTAGAATTTATATAAATTCGCTCCCTTCTTTTGAAGAGCTACGAATCTGAAAACCCTTATTCGATGGTACCTTCAACTTTGTTCAGGAGAACTTCAATGCGATTGCGGACATCGTCCTTACGCTGTTTCTCCTGCTCAAGTTCCTCGAGAAGAAAAGCATTTTCTTCTTCAAGTTGCTTAATTTTTTGCAGCATCTTATCGAAACGTTCTTCCAAATGAGCGATTATTTCCATAGTCCTACCCTAATACCTTATCTTTACAAAATCAAGACTTCTTAGAAGCCCGGGAAATGTTGACCTGCTTGCCTCTTGCAACACCAAGGTCACCATCTTTTACATTCTTAGTTATCGTGGAACCGGCTCCGATCAGAGCACCTTTGCCGATAGTTACCGGGGCCACCAGTGCAGTATTGCTGCCGATGAACGCACCTTCTCCGATAACGGTTTTATGCTTGTTCACCCCATCATAGTTGCAGGTGATAGTACCCGCACCGATGTTGGTTCCTGCGCCGATTTCACTGTCGCCGAGGTAAGTCAGGTGGCTGGCTTTGGCTCCCTTACCGAGAACTGCCTTCTTAACTTCAACAAAGTTGCCCACCTTGGACTCTTCCTCAAGGACTGCGCCCGGACGCAGACGCCCGTAGGGACCGACCATACAATCGCGCCCAACTTTAGCTTCCTCAAGATGGCTGTATGCTTTAATTATTGCTCCTGAATCTACAACACTGTCCACTATGCGCACATGGGACTGGAGCACTGCACCACGACCGATCTTTGACGAACCATAAATTTCGCAAGGACCTGTAATTTCAGCCCCCGGCTCAATTTCAACACCGGGACCAACTACAACTGACTCCCAATTGTGCAGGGTAACACCGCTTTCAAGCAACTTCTCAGCTGTCCGCAAACGCAATGCGGATTCAGCTTTAGCAAGCTCAAGCGGGCTATTGATCCCCATGAGATCAATGGAGTTTCCGGCATTCACTGCGGTGACGTTCATGCCACATTCCACAGCAAGGTCAACAAGATCAGTAATATAATACTCCCCACTCTTATTATTGTTGGTCAGCTTACTAAGCAGGCTGTCCACAGCGGAGATTTTAAGACAATAGATGCCGGCATTGACTTCGCCACTTACAGGACCGTGTACAGCTTCATCATAATCCTTGGCTTCCACAATGGCTGTAACCTGACCGTCTTTATCGCGGATGACCCGTCCAAAAGCCGCAGGTTCGTCCGGTGTGATACTCATAAACGAAAGATCGGCACCGTCCATTTTCACTGCATCAAGAAAATCGGTCACAACCTGATCCTGAATCAGCGGGGTATCGCCATTGATTACCAGACAGTATTCAGCACCGGATTCCTTAATCCGATCCCAGCCCATTTGCAAAGCATGCCCGGTTCCAAGTTGTTCTTCCTGAAGAACAAAACGGTCTTTCATATCCGGAAATGCTTTTTCAACCTGTCCGGATTCAAAACCGACGATTGTAAAAACATTTTCCCCAAGGGCGGGTTTCAAGGCCTTATATACATAGTAGAGCATGGACTCGCCAAGTAAGGTTTTAAGAACCTTAGGGCTGTCCGAATGCATGCGGGTACCCTTTCCTCCAGCGAGAACAAGGGCGCAGGCAAATGATTTATCCATAATAAATTACTCTCCAATATTATTTGCTCGCAACTTGTTATCAGTTTGCCCGCCTTGAGTAAATGCGTAATAAAAATTTATTGAATTTAATTTTACCGGAATTTCAGGGTGATACCTAAGAGATTAAACAAAAAAAGGAGCAGACTGAGTAAACAGTCTGCTCCCTGATAGCCATGGGGCTTTTTGAGGCTGAAACTAAGCTCTAGTGAGTGGTAGTCCCGGCCTTCTGGGCCGCATCTTTACAGGTCAGGCGTGCAAGTGCTCTCTGGAGAGCGGCCTGTGCGCGAGCTGATTCAATGCGATCCTGTGCTTTAGCCAAACGAGCCTTCGCTTTTTCCTGAGCTTTCTGAGCCCGAGCGATGTCGATCTCAACGGCCTTTTCAGCAACTTCGGCGAGAATGGTCACTTTATTGTTTCCTACTTCGGCAAAGCCGCCGGAAACAAAGATGTAGTGAGTGCGGTTACCTTCTTTAAAGTAGAGGTTACCTACGCCGAGAGCCGAAAGAAAGGGTATGTGATTGGCCATAATACCAAACTCACCCTCAATCCCCGGGGCGCCGACATAGTCGACTTCCTGGGAAAGGACCTTGCGATCAGGAGTAACGATTTCCAAAAGGAGCTTACTAGCCATAATCGCGTCCTATGCTATTTGTTTTTCTCTTTCTCAATGGCTTCTTCGATTGCGCCAACCATGTAGAAGGAGTTTTCAGCCATTTCATCGTATTCGCCGTCGAGGATGCCTCTGAAAGCCTTAACAGTGTCTTCCAGCTTTACGTATACGCCGGGGGTACCGGTGAATACTTCAGCAACGTGGAAGGGCTGGGAGAGGAAACGCTGGATGCGGCGTGCACGTGCAACAGTCTGCTTATCTTCGTCGGACAGTTCGTCCATACCGAGAATGGCGATGATGTCCTGAAGGTCTTTATATTTCTGCAGAACCATCTGAACTTCACGAGCAGTGTTGTAGTGCTCAACACCAAGGATGTTGGGGTCGAGAATACGGGAGGTGGAGTCAAGAGGGTCAACCGCAGGGTAAATACCAAGCTCTGCAATCTGACGGGAAAGAACGAGAGTACCGTCAAGGTGAGAGAAGGTGGTAGCAGGTGCGGGGTCAGTCAAGTCATCCGCAGGTACGTAAACAGCCTGAACAGAGGTAATGGAACCTTTGTTGGTGGAGGTAATACGTTCCTGGAGTCCACCAAGGTCAGTACCGAGAGTCGGCTGGTAACCAACTGCGGAAGGCATACGACCGAGAAGTGCGGATACCTCGGAACCTGCCTGGGTGAAACGGAAGATGTTATCAATAAAGAGAAGAACGTCTTCACCTTCTACATCACGGAAGTACTCAGCGATGGTCAGAGCGGTCAGTGCAACACGAGCACGTGCTCCCGGAGGTTCGTTCATCTGGCCGTATACGAGAGCAGACTTCTCAAGAACGCCTGCGTCTTTCATTTCGTGGTAGAGGTCGTTACCTTCACGGGTACGCTCACCAACACCTGCGAAGCAAGATTTACCACCGTGCTGTTTCGCAATGTTGTTGATCATTTCCATCAGAATAACGGTTTTACCAACACCTGCGCCGCCGAAGAGGCCCATCTTACCACCCTTGGGGAAGGGTACGAGAAGGTCAACAACCTTGATACCGGTTTCCAGCAGCTCAACCTTGGTGGACTGCTCGGTGAATTCCGGAGCAGCACGGTGAATGGGAAGAGATTCTTTAGCATCGATGGGACCCATTTCATCAACAGGACGACCAACAACGTTAAGGATACGACCCAGTACGCCGTCACCGACAGGTACGGAGATGGATTTACCGGTTGCAACTACTTCCATGCCGCGAACGAGACCTTCGGTAGCGTCCATAGCAATGGTACGAACAACGTTGTCACCGAGGTGCTGTGCAACCTCACACACCAGATCAGGTGCGTCAGTGTTGTTCGGGTTATCAATCTCGACCGCAGTCAGAATGTTGGGCAATTGCCCTTCAGGAAATTCGACGTCAACAACCGCGCCGATAACCTGAACAATTTTACCTGAAACTTTACTCATCAGAGTAACCCCCTATATTATCCTTTCAGCGCTTCTGCGCCGCCGACAATGTCCATAAGATCCGCGGTAATCGCAGCCTGCCTGGTTTTGTTGTAAAGCAGTGTCAGAGTTTCGGTCATGTCATCGCATGCTCTGGATGCGTTATCCATTGCAGCCATACGTGCAGCGTGTTCACTGCAGGATGTGTCGAGCAGACCGCGGTAAACCTGAACTTTAACAAAACGGGGCAGCAGCTCCGCGAGAAGGCCTTCAACGGAAGGTTCGTAAATGTATTCGCTGTTAGCACCGGATTCACCTTCTTCACCTGCTGCGTCGGAAGACATGGGCAGGATCTGGAGGGTATTCGGAGGCTGGCTGGCTACGTTTACGAATTCACCGAAGACAAGGAAAACCTCATCAAGCTCTTCGGCAAGGTAGGCGTCGATAACTTTGTTACCGATGGATGCAGCCAGGTTGAAGTCGAAGTGAGTCATATCGTCATTGTATGCTTCAACGATCTCGTATTCGGTCTTCTTAATGGCGGCAGCGCCTTTTTTACCTACGCAGTAAAACTTAACAGCTTTACCTTCAGCCTTCTTTTCTGCAGCCTTTTTAAGGGCCGCATTTATCATATTCGCATTAAAACTACCGCAAAGTCCGCGATCAGAGGTGGTAAGTACGATACCTACGGTCTTGATCTCTTCGTGGACTTCGAGCAGCGGGTGAACGGAAGAATCCGCGCCTGCTGCCAGATCGCCAAGCATTTCGTAGAACTTGTCTGCGTAGGGGCGAAAGCGCTCAATTCTATCCTGAGCACCACGCAGCTTAGCCGACGCAACCATGTTCATGGCCTTGGTAATCTGCTTAGTCTTTTTAATACTGACGATTTGGTTTTGGACATCCTTAAGAGAAGCCATCAGTACCTCCCAGGATTAAGCTGTGAAACCTTTATTGAACTCTTCCAGAGCGGCCTTCAGCTTGCCTTCGATTTCGTCGTCAATAGCGCCTTTAGTCTTGATGCCTTCCAGGATTTCAGGCTTCGCGTTAGCGATGAATTCCTGGAGTTCGTCTTCGTATTTGCGTACTGCGCTAACAGGAAACTCATCCATGTAACCGCGGGTACCGGCGTACAGGGAAACTACCTGTTCCATAACGTTCATGGGCTTGTACTGAGGCTGCTTGAGAAGCTCAACCATGCGTGCACCGCGGTTCAGCTTCTGCTGGGTGGCCTTATCGAGGTCAGAACCGAAAGCTGCGAAAGCTGCGAGTTCACGATACTGTGCGAGGTCAAGACGCAGAGTACCTGCAACCTGCTTCATAGCTTTAATCTGAGCAGCACCACCAACTCGGGATACGGACAGACCTACGTTAACAGCAGGACGGATACCGGAGTTGAAGAGGTTAGGCTCGAGGTAAACCTGACCGTCGGTAATGGAGATAACGTTGGTCGGGATATATGCGGATACGTCACCTGCCTGAGTTTCAATGATGGGCAGTGCGGTCAGAGAACCAGCGCCGAGGTCATCATTTACTTTACAAGAACGCTCGAGGAGCCTTGAGTGCAGGTAGAAAACGTCACCGGGGTATGCTTCACGTCCCGGAGGGCGACGAAGCAGGAGAGACATCTGTCTGTATGCAACAGCCTGTTTGGAAAGGTCATCGTATGCGATGAGGGCGTGCTTACCGCCGTCACGGTAGTACTCAGCCATGGTTGCACCGGTGTATGCAGAAATGAACTGCAGAGGTGCAGGCTCAGATGCAGTAGCAGAAATGATTGTGGTGTATTCCATTGCACCGTGCTTGCGCAGAATGTCAGCAACAAGAGCAACTGCTGCTTTCTTCTGACCGATAGCTACGTAGAAGCAATGGATACCGGAATCTTTCTGAGCGAGGATAGCGTCAACGCAGATAGCGGTCTTACCAACCTGACGGTCACCAATAACCAACTCACGCTGACCACGTCCGATAGGAGTCATTGCGTCAATAGACTTAAGACCGGTGTACATGGGCTCATGTACGGACTTACGAGCAATGATACCGGGAGCTTTAAGCTCAACGGGACGTTCTTCTTTAGCTTCAATGGGTCCGAGACCATCGATGGGCTGACCGAGGGGGTTAACAACACGCCCCATAACAGCGTCACCAACAGGTACGGAGAAGAGCTTGCCGGTACGTTTAACCGGGTCACCTTCTTTAATACCGGTATCGTCACCGAGGAGTGCAACACCGACGTTATCTTCTTCGAGGTTGAGAACCATGCCCATCAGGCCGCCGGGGAACTCGAGGAGTTCCATAGCCATTGCGTTCTCAACACCATGAACACGAGCAATACCGTCACCAACGTACAGTACGGTACCGGTTTCGCTCATCTCGACCTTAGACTCATAGTTCTGAATCTGATCTTCAATGATTTTGCTGATTTCTTCCGCTTTAATCTGCATGGCCCTACACACCCCTTTTAATCTGTTCTTTCATCATTTGCAGCTGTGCGCGAATGCTTGCATCAAGAACTTTATCACCAACCTGAAGAACAACACCTCCGAGGATGTCTTTATCCATTGCAAAGTCGAGCTCGAGTTTGCTTTTAAGCTGTTCTTCAAGACGTGTTTTAATTTCTTTCTGACGCTTAACGGTCAGCTTGATTGCAGTCACCAGTTTGCCACGGACGACACCCTGAACGTTGTCCAGCATTCCTGCGTAGTCGCTTGCGATCTCAGGAATAACCGGCAGACGTCCTTTGTCGGCCAGAAGGCTGCAAAAGTTTTTAACCACAGGTCCTGCCGAGGTCTTCTCAAGCAGTTTTTCGAGTACGGCTTTCTTTTCATCCGCACTGAAAACAGGATTCTGGAAGAGCCTCAGGGCCTCCGGGGAATCTTCCAGTATCTGGGACAACTCGGTCAGTGCCAAACCATACGCCGCAAGGTCTTCTTCTCCCTGCTTCTGGCCAACGGAGAACAGCGCCTTGGCGTATCTGCGTGAGACTATGTTCCCGGTCATTAGAGCACCACCTTTGTTAAGTATTCATCCACCAGAGTCTCGTGCTGAGCTTTGGTAAGCTTGCTCTTGACGATTTTCTCAGCTGCTTCGATGACTTTGTCAGCCATTTCTGCACGCATTTCGTCCAGTGCTACATTTACTTCCTGCTCTGCGGAGACTTTGGCCTGAGCTTTGATCTGCTCGGCAGTCTGCTCGGCTTTCTGGATGATCGCCGCCTTCATGGCCTCGCCCTGAGATCTGGCTTCGGAAAGGATGGAATCCTTTTCCTGTTCCAGATTAGCAATACTTGATTCGACGTCGCGGAGCTTTTTCTCTGCAGCTTCCTTACGGGACTGCAAATCGTTAAGCTCCTGTTTGATACCTGCCTGGCGTCCTTTAAAGAGAGAGGCGATTTTCTCGCCAGCAAACTTGTAAAGGATCCCGAGGACGAGGATCAAGTTAAGTACACGCCAACCGAAGTTTGCCCAGGGAATCTCGTGCGCCCCTTCTCCACCGCTTGCATAGGCTGCGCCTGCTGCCAGCAGTACGGAAAGAGCGGTTGTTGCCATGATCATGTTTTTCCGCTTCAAGGCTAAACCCCCCTTCGATATTGATTAGGCCTAGCCAAGAACCTTGGCTGTAACCTTCTGAGCAAAAGCTTCAACTTCGCCACCAAGAACCTTCATTGCTGCACCTTTATCAGCTGCAACCTCCGCGCGAGCTTCCTTCATAGTCGCGGCTGCGACTTTTCCGGCCTCGGCGAGCAATGTTTGTTCCTGAGCGGCTCCCTGATCTTTGAAGTCGTTCCGGATTTCCATTCCCTCTTTACGGGCAGAGTCCAGAGCAGCTTCGTAATCCTTAACCTTGGTTTCAGCCTGTCCGTTAAAATTTTCCACCTTGGAGAGCTGATCGCTCATGAGCTCTGCGCGTCTCCTGATGATTTCACGAATAGGACGAAACATAAGAAGGTTGAGAACAAGAAGGGTGATGATGAAGTTCGCTAACTGGATAAAAAAGCTAATATCTAAATCAATCATGCCTGCTCCCGAAAAGGTTGTGAATTTTTGTCCAAAGTCAGTTGCGGTGTAGCTAAATTTAGAGCTTGTGTCAAAGGGTTTTTGAAAATGAATCGGTTACTTTTCGCCGATTAACCCCCGTCAACACTGGCTTGTTATTTTTTTAACTAATTTCTTCTGTTTCTGTTTCAGTTGCAGAAGAGGAGCTGGAACTCATGGTTACACGCCCTTCCAGAACCGCACCTTCCTCCACTACCAAGGTGGGGGTGACCAGGTTACCCTGCAGGTTTGCAGTCTTATGCAGAACAGCTTTCTCAGCTGCATAAACCTCGCCTGTCACACGTCCACTGAGAACAAGCTGGCCCACACGCAAAACGCCTTCTACCTTTGCTTCGCGACCAACGACCAGAGTTCCCTCGGATTCAACTTCACCGTTGAAATTACCGTCAATACGTACAGCACCCTGAAAATTCAGCTTTCCCTGATAATCGGTTCCACTGCCTAAGAATGCATTTATTTCATCTCTTGCCATTTTTATCTCCTTTTCCCCAGAGCCGGTTTTTGAAAAACCAAACATGCGGCTTACCCCTGTTTAAATACGTAACGTCTCATGGAAACGTTTAAAACGAGCCCCACGAGACAAAGGTTGACGACGGTACCACTGCCGCCATAACTGATGAATGGTAAAGGGATGCCTACTACCGGCATTAGTCCGAGGACCATACCCATATTGATAAGGATTTGCCAGAAGAAATAAAAGAATACGCCTGCCGCAAGATAGCTTCCGAACAGGTCTTTTGCTTCTCTGGCTGTCACAACCATTTGATACAAAAACACACAAAAAAGACTGAGCAGAGCCATAGCTCCGGCAAAGCCCCACTCTTCACCGAAAACAGCGATAGCGAAGTCTGTGTGCTTTTCAGGCAGAAACCGCAGCTGAGACTGCGTTCCGCCCAGAAAACCTTTACCCCAGACCCTTCCGGACCCAATGGCGATTTCCGACTGAATAATATGATAGCCCGCGCCGAGCGGATCGCTGGCCGGATTCATAAACGAGATAACCCTGCGCTTCTGATAATCATGCATGAAAAGCCAGCCCACAGGGATCAAACATGGACCTACCACAGCAAGGGTTTTGAACAGCTTGGGAGTCAGGCCCCTATAGAGAATCATCCCGCCGAGAATGAGCAGAATATTGAGCCCCGAACCGAGGTCCGGCTGGGTAATTACCATCCCTGCGGGAATAAGCCCCACCCCAACTACATAGGCTAGATTCTTAATATTCAGAGGATCGCTACTGCGGGAGAGAATTTTGGCCCCGATAACCAGAATGGTAATCTTGGCCATTTCACTGGGCTGAAAATTAAAGAAGCCGAGATCAAGCCAGCGGCGGGCACCGTAAATGGTTTTGCCGATTACAGGTACACACGCCAACAGTATTACCGTAATCCAGAACAAAGGCCATGCTATGGTTCTTAAATGCCGGTAATCAAAAAGCATAAAAGTGATCATTCCGGCAAAGCCCATCAGTCCCCAGATAAGCTGTTTCTGATAAAATGAGCTGACGCTCATTCCCTGCTCCAGCCTGAATCCGCTGGCAGAATAAAGGTTGAGAACTCCGACAAAAAACAGCATTGCCGCCAGTCCCAGCAGGAACCAGTTCATATGAATAAGTAATCTGCGGTCAATGGGAGACATTATTTCTTACCCTTATTGCCTTTGAAAATATAATCATAGATAGCTTTGACTATCGGACCGGCCCCGGAACCGCCATGCAAACCGTGTTCAACCATGCAGACAACCACGTAACGCTGGTCTCCTTTTTCTGCAAAACTGGCCATCCACGCGTGGTCCCTATACTTATAAGGAATATCTTCATCCTTCATTTTCTTAAGCTCATCAGTGAGCTTAACCACCTGAGCAGTACCGGTTTTACCGCCGACAACAACCCCTTTCGTACGCAGTCTGCGAGCGGTCCCTCGAGGTTTATCTACTGTGGCGATCATGGCCTTGCGGATTAATTCACGTTGACTGTCTGTGAGCGGAATCACGCCCTGCTCTTCAGCAGGTTCTCCTGCTAGAAGCTGCGGCCTGAGCAATCTGCCACCATTAATCAGTGAAGAAATAGAGCGGGCCACCTGCAAGGGAGTTACCAGAGTATATCCCTGTCCAATGGAAAAGTTCAGGTTTTCACCGGGATGCCATATTTCACCGAATCTGCGTTTTTTCCACTTACGGGTCGGGATCAATCCGCCCTTTTCATGTGGCAGCGCAATTCCGGTGGGCTTGCCGTAACCTGCAGCAAAAGCAAATTCACTCATCCGGTCTACGCCGAGTTTTTTGCCTAATTTGTAGTAATAAACGTCACAGGATTCGACTAAAGACTTTTCAAGGTCGGTTTCCCCGTGTCCGCCTCTTTTCCAGCAACGGAACACATATTTTCCGAGCTTCATATGACCGGGGCAATAAACCGTATCTTCAGGCGTAATCATCCCGTAATGCAAACCGGCCCCGGCAACAGTCATCTTGAAGACTGATCCCGGAGGATACACGGACTGGATAACCCGGTTTTGCAGCGGAGTTCTGGGGTCATCGCGCAATGCGACCCACTGTTTCTGGCTCAAGCCGTCAGTGAAGGCATTGTTGTCGTAGGATGGAGCACTGACGAAAGCCAGAATCTGGCCGTTATCAGGGTTCATGACCACTACAGCCCCGGCCTTGCCTTCAAGCAGCTTTCCGCCAAGTTCCTGCAAACCGAGATCAATGGAAAGATCTATATCCTCCCCGGCTATGGGAGGATTAAGAATACGCTCTTTTAACCTTCGACCTGTGGCATCAACTTCACTCTGCCTGCGGCCTTTGACGCCCCGAAATCTTTTTTCCAGAACAGATTCGAGACCTTGCTTCCCAACGTAGTCACCCACAGCGAGATCGGAATCATTTTCTAACTCAGCTTCGTCAACTTCGGAAACATATCCCAAAACATGCGAAAGAAGGGGACCTTGAAGATATTTACGGCGGGGACGGACCACAACCTCAAGTCCGGGCCAATGCAACGAGTTGGCCTCGATGACTGCTACCTGTTCAAAGGTGAGGTTGGGGACTAGGATCAAGGGCTCAAAAGGTTTGACCCTGCGCCGGGACTTCTTGAATACTTTTTGCAGCTTCGCAAGATCGACCCCTGTCCACTTTGATACGGTCACCAAGGTGGCATCCAGGTCCTTGCAGTCCTCACGGACAATTCCCAAAGCGTAGGCGGGCTCGTTGACAGCCAGGAGCTGTCCGTTACGGTCTCTGATCAAACCGCGCGGGGCATAGAGATTATCCTGACGCAACTGGTTATTACGAGCCTGCTCGGAAAAATATTCGCCCTTATGAATCTGCAAATACCAGAAACGCAGGGCAAAAATACAAAACAGGAGCAATATAAGCCCCTGCAAGAGCAACAGTCCGTTCTTGGGAGGTTGCTGGCTTTTAGATTCATACAGGCTCATGTCTAAACCTTTGCGGATAAATGTATTTCAGCAGGAGCCATTCAACAGGGAAAATTGCGGCTTGCAGGATTCCTTCAAAGATATAGCGGTCCTGCACCCAGATCATATCTGCAAGCATGGACATCATCGCAGTCAGCGCGGGATGCAAGGCTCCGAGCACAACTCCGCAGAGAAGAGCGAACATCATTGACTGCACATCAAAAAACATTGCTCCACAACGGTACAATACAAGTATTGAGGAATACCAGAGAACGGAATAACCAAAGGGAAGACCGCCAATTCCGTCCTGAATAAGAGACCAGATCAGAATAAGCCAGACAATATGATATTTCTTTTCCAGCTGGATGCAGAGCAGCAATCCCGGAGCAAGGAAATCCACTCCCGGCACAATTTTCTGTACCCAGATTGCGACAAAGCTGAAACAGGCCCACCAAAAAGCGGAATACATGGCCTACCTCCCTTCAGCTGTGGTGGAATTTCCGGTACCGGCTGTGGAATTGGCATTTCCGATGGGGGTGTTGGTATCAGGAACAGCCCTGTGCAACAAAAGCACCTCTTCGGTATTCTCCATATCCACCAAAGGAATAGCTTCCACATTAAGAAAAAGCGAAATATCAGAACGCTCAACAGAAATGATCTTGGCGACAGGAAGTCCCGCGGGGAATAAACCGGCAAGGCCGGAAGTGACCAGAATTTCCCCTTCTGTAACCGGGGCATTGATCTTCATATACTTTACACTCAAAGACTCGCCCTCGCCGTTTCCGACCAGAAGACCGGTGGAGCGATGGATCTGACCGCGAACAGAAATCCTGCTGTTCAAGTCGGTCAGCAGCAAAGCCTTTGAAGCACTGAGCCCCGGTTCCACTACCCGGCCTACGACCCCGAGAGGGGTTATCACCGGAGTATCTGGATCGACACCCGAAACTACACCTTTATTGATGATGATTGAATCAAGGGCTGCAGAAGGTCCCATGCGCTGGGCGATGATCCGGGCTCCGTCTGTTTTCCAGTTGTGAACCGGCTTGATCGCAAGCAATTTTTGATAACGCTCGGCCTCAGCTGCCTTTTCACGCAGCTTCATAATCTCAAGGCGCATCAAATCATTCTGGGAGCTGAGCTGATCATTGAGCTGCTTCAGGCCCACGAGATAAATATACTTTTCCCAGAACTCAACCGACTGGTCATGCACATATTCACAGGGCCACAGAACCCATTTGACGATTTCAAGACCGGTAAACCCGGCGAGACGGTCCAGCTGTCCGGACCTCAGATTCCATGAATAAAGGCTGAGGTAGACAAACAGGCCAATAATGACGGCTATAGCGGCGCGCTTAAGCTTCACACTTAATCCTCTGTAATTGCGAGCAGAGATTAAAAAACAAATAGAAAAAAGCTATAACCAGAAAGACGAAAGACCGGACTGAGAAAATTGAAATCAATCTCAAATCCGGGTGCGTTTAATTTCTGAGGACATAGCTTTTTGCAGACTAAATCCGCAAAAAACTATGCCCTCAGCCGTAACTGGTGCACTCGATTCCATCCGCGGCAAAAGGAGCGGACAATTAATCAATAGTTACGTCTTTATAGATGTTTATTTCATCTAAAGCTCTACCGGAACCGACAACAACAGCATCAAGCGGCATATCAACCACAGTGATGGGCAGATGGGTTTCCTGACTCAGAAGCTGGTCCAGCCCCTTAAGCAGTGCCCCGCCGCCGGTAAGCACAATACCCCGGTCAACGATGTCGGCTGCAAGTTCAGGCGGGGTCTGTTCAAGGGCTACACGAACCCCCTGAACAATTGAATCCACCTGTTCGGAAATTGCTTTCCTGATCTCTTCGGAAGTGATCAGAATATTCTGGGGGATACCGGTCACGAGGTCACGACCTTTAACTTCCATCTCCAGTTCCTCTTCCAACGGGAATGCGGAACCGATTTTAATCTTGATGGATTCGGCAGTGGATTCACCGATAAGCATGGAGTACTTGCGCTTTACATGCTGCATGATGGCTTCATCCATTTTGTCGCCGCCCACACGTACGGAACGGGCGTAAACAATACCGGAAAGGGAGATAACCGCGATTTCGGAAGTACCGCCACCGATATCTACAACCATGTTGGAGGTAGGTTCGGTGATCGGCAGGTTGGCACCTATAGCCGCCGCCATGGGCTCCTCAATGAGGTAAACCTCACGTGCACCGGCAGACTGGGCACTTTCCTTGACCGCCCTTTTTTCCACCTGGGTAATCCCGGTGGGAACGCAGATCATGATCCGGGGACGGACCAGCCTGCGGCTGTTATGGACTTTTGAAATGAAATGGCGCAACATGGCTTCAGTTACTTCAAAGTCAGCAATAACGCCGTCTTTCATGGGTCTGATAGCCACGATGTTACCGGGAGTTCGACCAAGCATCCTCTTGGCTTCCAACCCAACGGCGAGAACCTTGCTACCGCCGTTAACGTCTCTCTTCACAGCGACCACAGAAGGTTCGCTGAGCATAACGCCTTTACCTTTTACATAAACCAGTGTGTTAGCTGTACCGAGGTCGATTGCAAGGTCACTGGAAAACGAACCGAGTATCTTGTCGAAAATCGATGCCATATTAAACTGGAAACTCCAAAAAAAATGTGATTCTAAAACACCTCACTGGAGGCGGACTTAACGTCTATCAAAAGAAAATCCTTTGAGTTAACTAGCAGAAGAAAGTGTAGCAGGCAACACATTACAGCACTTCGGTCAGTTACTGACCTGCCATCATAACAGTCCGTAAAAACAGACTTTTACAACTAAATCACAAATAAACCGCTTTAAAACCTTCAGATTAGGAGATTTCATGCACCGTTTTTACGGTTTAGCTGCCCGACTGAGGCAAAGTTTCGGGGAACGGGTCCAGAAAATTCCGCTTGATTTCGGATTCACCTGCCCTAACAGGGACGGTTCCATTTCCCGCAAGGGATGCATTTTCTGTAGTCCGCAGGGTTCAGGCTCCGGACTGCACAGTCTTTCCATGTCCATCCCTGAGCAATGGGCCCACTGGCAGGAGAAGTTGTCCAAACTTTACACCGCCAAACTCTATCTTGCCTACCTGCAATCCTATTCCAACACCTATTGCAGCTACGAAGAGCTGAAATGTGCCCTCGACCAGTTAAACGGGCTTCCCGGACTGGCCGGACTATGCATAGGAACCCGTCCTGACTGCCTTGATGATGAGAAACTTTCTTTAATCAAAAGCTTGGGCCTCAAGGAGACATGGCTGGACCTCGGCCTGCAAAGCTCAAACAACGCAACACTTGACCGCATCAACCGTGGACATACTGCCGAACAATTTGCCGAGGCCGTAAAAATGGCCCACGGCCACGGCCTTGATGTCTGCGCACACCTGATAGCCGGACTGCCCGGAGAGACAGCTGAAGATTTCATCGAATCAGTCCGTTTTCTAAACGATCTGCCAATTGCCGGGATCAAGTTTCATAATCTTTTTGTTGGTAAGGGTACTCCTCTGACCAAACTTTACGAAGCGGGTGAATATACCCCCATTGAGCAGGATGAGTACATATCCATGCTCGTGGAAGCTATCTCCATCCTGCGCACAGACATCGTCATCCATCGACTTAAGGCTGATGCCGTCCCCGGAGCACTTATCGCGCCGGAATGGGTACGCATGAAACGGACTGTGCTTAATGAAATTGAAAAAACCATGAAAGAAAGAGGAATCTGGCAGGGGTGTGCACGGCCCGACGCCCCTGACGAACCGCCCTTATGGTATAGCCCCACCCTATCAACATAAGCTATACGGTCATGGTTAAATCTATACTTGACTTAAATAAATAATAACAATTAGCACTATGAACTCATAGTAATTATTTAAGTCAAAATAAGGTTTATCGTGACTGAAACATTTTACAAAGAAATTCTAAATTCAGTTTCTGATGGAATTTACTTTCTGAATACCGAAAGAACCATCACTTATTGGAGCAAAGGAGCAGAAAAACTGGCTGGATATTCTGCTGCTGAAATTGAAGGAAAAAGCTGTAAAGACAACCTGCTTCGCCACGTTGACGAAGAAGGGGCTGACCTTTGCGAGAACGGATGCCCGCTTGAGGCAACAATGCTCGACGGAAAAATACGGGAAGCAGAGGTCTTCATGCACCACAAACTTGGGCATAGGGTTTTAATTCGTGTAAAATCATTTCCTTTGAAGAACGAACTGGGACAAATTACCGGTGCTGCTGAGATTTTTACCGAAGTAAATGAAAAAACAGACCTAGCTTACGATCTTGAATTATTGCGTCAAGAAGCCATGACCGACCCCTTAACGGGTATGGCAAACCGACGCTACATGGATCAAGCTGCTGTTCATTTTGAAGAATCCATAAAACACGAAAAACAGAGCCTCGGCGTATTGTTCGTGGATATTGATAATTTTAAATCAGTCAATGATCGATTTGGACATGACACTGGAGACAAGGCCCTGACCATGGTAGCAAAAACTATGCTTTCGGCTTTACGCCCAACAGACATTGCCAGCCGCTGGGGAGGAGAAGAATTTGTGATCTTTGTCCCTCATGTTGATGCTGAAAAATTAGGTTCTCTCGCTGAACGCATTCGCAAATTGATTGAGCTTTCATGGATTGACACTGAAAAAGCGAGCATATCCGTCACGGCTTCAATTGGTGGAACTATTGTTAAACCAAATGAAACCATTTGCTCAGCGATCAAGCGAGCCGACGAAAAAGCATATTTGTGCAAACAATCCGGTCGTAACTGCATTCACATAGATAAATAATTCCGCACACTCACTAACAGGCAGAACTTTAATTACTCTAGTCGAACACAGCATCATAAGCCTGCAACAACTTGGGTTCTTCGTACTTCCACTCCAGTTCGTTCCTTACTCTGCGATATCCCAATGCGCCCATTTTCTCCCTTATATCCGGAGAATCCAGCAATTGTAAGATCTTATCGCCCATATCCTTATAATCATTCGGCGCAGCGTAGAGAGAGGCCCCCTGCGCGGAAAAACGCCCCTCAGTCAAATCAAACTGGACTATGGGTTTCCCAAGGGCCATGTATTCCATAATTTTATTCATTGTGGATTTGTCATTCATTTCATTCGCCCGGTCAGGATTCACACAGATGTCGGCAGTATTGAGCATTTCCAGCAGTTCCTGATCAGGAACTCGGCCGGTAAAGGTGACGTAATCGGATACCCGCAATTCCTCTGCCAGAACCTTCATTTCCTCAAGAGAGGTGCCGCCTCCCACAAGACCGAAATGGATATCATGACGGCCCAAGTCATGAACTATATACTGGACCGCTTGTAAAAGAAGATCGAGCCCTTCCTGTTTACCCATTACTCCCACATAGCCCACGAGATAGGTTCGACCTTTCTTGAGCGAATCGACAGGAGGGAGAAACTTTAAGCGGTCCAGCTTGGGACCGCTGCGTACCACATAAACTTTCTCAGGGTCCATCTTTCCCCGTTCAATGGCGATACATTTATATGACTCATTGGTGGCAATAGAAATATCCGCAGCCATGAAGGTTGCCCTTTCAAGCCAGACCATAAGCTTCCAGAAAAAGTCACGCCTGTTAAACTTGGCTTCATATAATTCGGGATTGATATCGTGATGATCAAAAATAAATTTGGTTTTATAGAGCAATTTGAAAACGAGCCCGACCAGAAAAAGCAGATCCGGCGGATTGCAGGCATGGATAACATCAAAGCCCTGCTCGCGGCGAACCTTCCAAGCCAGCCTGAAGGTATGCCATAAAGCCGCGCTGTACTCCACTGCATATCCCTTTGCTCCTTCACCTTCCAAGGGCAGATCATAGCGGTAGATATGAACACCTTCTATTTCTTCATAATATTTTTCATAGCCCTTACCCGTTGGGCATATGATGGAGACATGGTACCCTGCGCTGCGCAGAGATGTAGCTTCCTGCCATACCCGGCGGTCAAAGGGGGAAGGTAAATTTTCAACGAGAATCAAAA
Source organism: Maridesulfovibrio salexigens DSM 2638 (assembly GCF_000023445.1). Lineage (GTDB taxonomy): Bacteria > Desulfobacterota > Desulfovibrionia > Desulfovibrionales > Desulfovibrionaceae > Maridesulfovibrio > Maridesulfovibrio salexigens. Next base: position 3,875,055 of record NC_012881.1, read on the forward strand.
TTTTTCGGGACACAATGATCTCCGCATTTCTTAAACTATCATCTTTACCAGCAAATGCCGTCAATATGCTCATTTTCCAATGAGGAATCATCAAACCGAACCAGATCGACAACAACCTGACCGGGACGGATTTTGGATTGCAGGTCTTTGAATTCAGGAGAATTATTACCCACGACAATGGTCTCTGCAAAATCCAGCACACTTTCCATATCTGAGACCATAAGCTTTGAAATATGCGGAATGCGATTCATGATGTAATCCCGGTTTGCTCCTAAAAGCTTGGCTGCATTAACATTACGATCATACAACTTAAGCTCGAACCCTTTCCCGATAAGCTGTTCGATGACTTCCACCAGCGGGCTCTCCCTCAAATCGTCAGTCCCGGCTTTGAAACTGAATCCAAGAAAACCAACCTTTCTATTACCCTTGCCCATGATCATGGACAGCCCTCTTTCAATATGCCGTCTATTACTGCGCAAGACATTGTTTAAAAGAGGCAAATCCAAACTCAATTGATTAGCCTTGTAGGTCAGGGCGCGCACATCTTTAGGCAGGCAGGAACCACCAAAAGCAAATCCCGGTTTCATATAGTAGCTGGAAATATTAAGCTTGGTATCCTTGCAGAAAATATTCATAACCTTGTGACTGTCTATGCCGACTTCTTTACATATGGCACCGATTTCATTTGCAAAAGCCACTTTGACCGCATGCCAGTTGTTATCGGCATACTTTACCATTTCAGAAACTTCCATTTCAGTCCTGATCAGCGGCGCATCAATATTTTCATAAAGTGAAGCAAGGATATCCCCGCTTTTCGAGTCGCTTTCCCCGATAACCGTTTTAGGAGGGTTGTAGAAATCATGAACAGAGCTGCCTTCGCGCAGGAACTCGGGGTTATTGCACACGCCGAAGTCAACACCAGCGACCTTTCCGGAAGCTGCTTCCAACGCGGGAATAACCAATGAACGCATGGACCCCGGCAGAATGGTGCTGCGAATGACAACTACATGAAATTCATCCTTATTCTTTAGAACAACACCGATCTCCTCACAAACACGGCGGACATAGCTTAAATCCAGACTACCGTTAAATTGACTCGGAGTTCCTACACAAACAAAGGAAATTTCAGATGAGAGGATAGCTTCTTCAGCAGAAGTGCTTGCCGTCAAAGAACCATCCTGCACAGCCTGCTGGAGAATATCGCCGATAAGGTCTTCAATGATGGGAGTCTGACCGGAATTGATCATGTCGACTTTAACCTGATTCGGATCAACGCCGACAACCTCATGCCCCTCTTTGGCTAAGCAACCGGCAGAGACTGTCCCGACATACCCTAATCCAAATACACTAACCTTCATTTCCGCCTCTACTTAAAAGTATATTTTAAAACCGTTAAAAACTGACTCTTACCTTCAATCTTCCCCGCCCAGACTATCGTTGGGGACGGGACTTTGAAGTCAAATCTCCTTGAAATCCAGCCCAACGAAAAATCCTCACTACCTTGAACTACCACCGGTTCCATATCTGCGTCAGGCATAGACATTTCAAGGCAAGCTTTCGGTGTATTTATAAATACACTCTTTCCACTGATTTCTACAGAGCATGATTCTGAAACATGCCAGAACATTTCAATTTCATGTTTTTGCTCACAATCAAATTCATCACATACTTCAATAATTCCAGACTCTTTTTCAAATTTGACACTGCGGGAATGAATAACAGGATCGGCAAAACGGGTATAGCCATCATGAGACCCTCTGAAAGAATCCTGTTCCGCTGAGACCTCAAATGACTCACACCAAGCCTTGGCATGTTTTGTCCATAAAAAATTACCGCCTGAGACAGACTGATCCTGACGGTCAATACGGACCGTGTTGTGAGCGGATGTTCCTTTAAAGTAATCGCGCCATTTCCGTTCGGTATGGTAGGCATACGTTCCCGGGTCAATTAGTATTTCCTCCCCGCCGAGAGACAAAACCATTGCGAGGGCATCGGCATGTCCATGTGCCGCAATTGAGGTATATCCCAGAGGTCCGGCATCAATGATAACCTTCACTTCCCTATCTGTTTCGAAATCCTTCCCGAGAACGTAATATCCTCCATCAGGAAACTCCCTTCGAAACCCAGTGCAATCATTTTGCGGAACAGCCAGTAACTCGGCAAAATCAGACTCGCCATCTTGACCTAGAAGCCAACGACTTTTGTCATCAAAAAAACCGGCCTTCTGCGCAAAATCAACTCGCTTAAAAAGCACTGCCCCGGTTGCAAGCAGTGATTGGTAAACGGAAAATTCTTCGTCCGGGACAAAGCGGACCATTACCGCATCATCAGAATCACCGATCATGGGCACAGACATCTCTGCATTCGCCATAGCTCCGATGAATTCAATCATAGATTCAAGACGATCCCAGTAATCTTTTGAAAAATCGACTCCGTTTGTACGACCCACAAGAGCACAAAGCAAAAGCATATCCGCGACTTCATGATGGTACCAGATTCCCTGTTCCCGATTACATCCATCAGTGAAATTCTGTTTCAGAGCCTCCGCTTCAAGCCCCGCTTTTGCCTTCTCCTGCCAATTAGAACTCTCTTTCCAGCAAGGCCATACGGTCGCAGCTACAAAAAGCCCCATATATTCACCCAGCAGGTGGTTGTTGGCAGATGAATAGCGCGAATAATAGCCATTGATAAAATGGCAGTGCTTATAAATAGATTTCAACCAACGTTCTCTGAATGCTTTCCCGTCACTCCCTGCAAAAAGGAAAGAATCCTCTCCTCCCAGAAAATGCCATGTAAAAGACCAGTTTATCAGCCGCACAGCAAGTTCAAGAGAACTTGTCCAATTGGGTCCATATAAATAGGGACACTGCTCAAACCACGAATTCAACATTTCTTTGCAGGCATGGGCATATTTTTTATCGCCGGACAACATATATGCCTGCGCAAGGGTCACCAATTCCAAATGGCGATTAGGTTCCCAAAGATATTTGATATTACCGACATTAGACTCATCGCGGTAATTCAGCTTTTTCCCGAAAACCAAGGGCGCTGAAGTTCCGGTCAAAGGATCCTTGTTCCAGTTCGGAGGAAAGGCGAGGTGACAATCCCGCAGAGCAAAAATATTAAAATTTCCAGTGAGAATTCTGTCTGCATTCCTCAGATAGGTTCCAGCATCAGGCAGGTCTAAATCGACTTCAAGCACAGGACAGCTTTTCCCTGAAGCATCATCCGGCTCTGCAATGAAAAGTCCTCGTGACTGCGCCTCTGTCAGACAAGCCATGCGTACCCGATAGAGCACTTCAGTAACACTCATCCGTTTAAGACGGGCAATCAGCCAACCGAACCTCTTGATATTCAAAACCATAACCACCTGTTACAAATAGGAATTCAGACAGATTACAAAATAGCATAATTCATTCTCGACCTCTATCCTTGATTAGGCCATCCCCTTCTGCCGAAAACAAAAGACAAGAAACGGCCCGCACGCATACACGCACGGGCCGTTCCAAGCACGGTCAAGAGGGTGAGGATGAAATTTACTTATTACCTTTTTTCTGCATCTTTGCCCTGATGTAAATAGCCAGCATGTTCATACTCAGCACAAGGGTGATCAATACTAGAGATGTGCCGTACTGGATATGCCTTGTCTTTTCGATTTCAGTACCGGCTGTTGCCAAAACATAGATATGATAAGGAAGAGCCATTACATCATCAAAAAGGGATTCCGGCATTTCCGGGGTGAAGAACACGGCTGCAGTGAACATGATCGCAGCGGTTTCCCCGGCAGCCCTTGAAAGGGTCAGGATTGCACCGGTGAGCATTCCGGGCAAAGCTGCGGGCAGTACAACTTTATAAATAGTCTGCCATTTGGTCGCTCCGAGGCCGAGTGAGGCTTCACGGTAGGTCTGGGGAACAGAGCGAAGCGCTTCCTCGGATGCCCCGATTACCAGCGGCAGGGCCAGTGCGCCGAGGGTACAGACCCCGGCCATAATGCTTACGCCCATCCCCATAACGGTAACAAACAGGGAAAGCCCGAAGAGCCCGAAAACAACGGATGGAACACCTGCAAGGTTATTGATTCCCAGACGAATAATACGTACCAGTCGAGGTGAAGTTGCATATTCATTGAGATAGATGGCTGTTGCGATTCCCCAAGGCAGTGCAATCATCAAGGCGCCGTAACTAAGCACGATAGTGCCCACAATACAGGGGAAAATACCGCCTGCGGTCATGGACTCACGCGGGTTTTCAGTAAGGAACTCCCAGCTCATGGCCGGGAGGCCGTAGTAAAGCACGAAGCCGACGATAATAAGCAGAGCAAGGCCGTTAACGGCAGCAGCAGCCTTGAACAACATAAAGACCACTTTCTGGATCTTCTCCCGCATTGAATAATTATTTTTTTCCGGTTCCATCATGGTCTCGGCTACTTCAATATTACTTTCCATCATGGATTCCACTTGTTCTATTGTTTCAGCATTATTCATTTCTTTCACCAATTGTTTTCCCGTGCGTTTCAGTTACAGGGAGGCGGAACCGACCTGTTTGTATTTATGGGCCACGTAATCAGCGATGAGGTTGAAAGCCATGGTAAACAGGAAAAGCACCATGCCGATTGCGAAGAGCGCATAGTAATGATCACTATGAAAAGGAGCTTCACCCATTTCAGCAGCAATTGATGCTGGCATGGGACGGACTGGATCAAAGATTGAGGTCGGCAACAGCCCTGCGCCACCGGCAACCATGAGAACAACCATGGTCTCGCCGATTGAACGGGCCATACCAAGGATAACCCCGGTAGAAATGCCGGAAAGTGAAGCCGGTACGATAACTTTATAAATGGACTGCCAGTGGGTGGCACCAAGAGCGAGGGAGGCCTCTTTAAGTTCCGGGGGAACTGAATAGAGTGCATCCTCGGAAATACTGGTAATAGTCGGCACAGCCATAAAAGCGAGCATGACCGAAGCATTGAAAAGGTTCAGTCCAACCGCGATATCAAACGTTTCCTGCAAGAACGGAGCGACCACAACCATACCGAAAAAACCGATAACAACAGAAGGCAGGGCGGCCAGCATTTCGACTGCCGGCTTAACAATGTTGCGCACCTTGAGCGGAGCGATTTCAGCAAGATAAATCGCAGTCATTACACCGAGTGGGATTGCGATAAGTGATGAAAGCATGGTCACCGTTCCGGAACCGACAATCAAGGGCCAGATACCGAATGCGGGATCTTCATCAGTGGGATACCATTCGTGACCGAAAATAAAATCAGTTACGGAAACATGCTTGAATATGGGCAGGCCTTCGATGAAAAGAAACATCATGATCAGGAAGAGGACCAGAATCGAGGTAAAAGCTGTTCCCAGAAAAATAGAGTGAATTATGCGCTCAACTGTGCGCCTACTGAGAGAAAGATTTGAAAGGGCGAAAATAACTATACCCAGAAGCGTAAGAACTCCACAAAGAACATACCAACCTGTCGATCGGGATGAAACCATATTCTCTGCACTGGCTTTGATACTTGTCATAGTTTCAAGGTCGGCCCTATTTTTACCCATGACTTCGGGATCAGTACGAACATAGGTGTAGACCCTGTTCAACTCAGAATTAAGTTCTTTCATCCTGAGTTCTTTTTCCGCTCTGCTCAGACCGGTTTCTTCTGTGGTCTCTGCAACTTCATGAGTTGAGAGCATCATGACTTTCTTGAGCGCACCAGCGGCACTCATGGAATAGTCTCCCCTCTGCGCCACCTTCTCAGCGGAGGAAATAAAAATCTGTTCGGCTTCAGTGCGTATACCCAGCTTGTAGGCATAGGCTCCGGCCACAACTGCGAGGACAATGAGCAGTAAACAGATATTGCGGGACGTAATCACAACTTTTCCCCTGATATAAAAAATTGTTTTATTGTTAGTCTTGGATACTTGAAATTCCGGGGGGACTTTTGAAATCCCCCCGGACTTTGTACTTATTCTATCGGACCCGGCTTTTCCGGAAAGCCTGTATTATTTTACGGGAATGAAGCCGGTATCAGCTGCAAGCTTCTGACCGGCAGGGCTCATCATGAAATCGATGAGAGCTTTGGATTCACCAGTGGGTGCGCCGGGAGTGTAGAGGTTCAGGCCACGAGAGATGGGGTAGGAACCGTCTTTAGCAGTAGCAACGGAAGCTCCAACACCGTTAACAACAACACCTTTGAGCTCTTTGTTCAGGTAAGCAAGACCAACGTAGCCGATGGCTTTTTTGTTTTTGGAGACAGCCTGTGCAACAGCACCGTTGGAAGCCTGAAGGAGAGCGCCGGGGAATACGCGGTGTTTTTTACCGTCGTGCTTCATGACTTTGCTCTTCCAGCAGTCATAGGTACCGGAGGAGGTGTCACGGGAGATAACAACAATCTTAGCATCTTCGCCGCCAACTTCTTTCCAGTTGGTGATTTTACCGGTGTAAATACCCCAGAGCTGATCCTTGGAAAGCTTGGAAACGGGGTTGCCGGGGTTTACAACAGGAACGATGCAGTCAAGTGCAACTATAAACTGGGAGGGCTTGCGACCGTTGTCGGTAGCTTTCTGGATTTCGCTGCCTTTCATGTCGCGGGACATCATAGCGATATCGGTGGTACCATCGATGAGAGCTTTTGCACCGTTGGAAGAACCGCCACCGGAAATGGAGATTGAAACATTAGGATTAGCCTTCATGAAGGCTTCAGCTGATTTCTGCATGAGCGGCAGAACAGTTGTTGAACCTTTAACCTGAATAGAACCTGCAAATGCAGAACCTGTAAAAGCCATTACCATCACAGCAACGAGAGCAATAATTTTTTTCATTCTAGTTTTCCTCCAAATAATGGAATTTTGATTTCAGACTCAGTTCATTTTTACCGCGTCCGTTTTCTAGCGTTGTGCAATGGTCTATCCGAATTTAGTTACAAACCTGTTACGCATAAAAGGAAGATCCGTTACAGTGTAACTTTAACACTCTCTAAACTGCAAAAAGAGCTAAAATTCAGACACTTAACTAAAATATATTTTTAATATTTTTTGAAACATATCCCCGGACAAAACTCTTAAATATGTCTGGCATAGGGATTGCTTCTATAACTTGAAACAAAGAATACTATGTTGCGGAGTAAGCACTATGAAATACAGATATGTCATAATCGGCGCGGGTCCCACCGGCCTTGGCGCGGCCCGTCGGCTTTCTGAGCTTGGTGAAAAATCATTCCTCGTACTGGAAAAAAATTCCTGGGCAGGAGGGCTGGCTTCCAGCTTTACTGATTCCAAAGGATTTACATGGGACATTGGCGGGCATGTGATGTTTTCCCATTACGACTATTATGACAAAATGATCGAAGACGTGCTTAAGGGTGAATATATCGAGCACTTACGCGAATCATGGGTCCGTATTCTTCAAAGCTGGGTTCCCTACCCTTTCCAAAACAATATTCGCTACCTCCCCAATCAGGAAAAGTGGGAATGCGTGCGCGGGCTTCTGCCGGGAGAACGTTCAGAAGATAAGCCGAACAACTTTCTTGAATGGATTCATTCCATATTCGGTAAGGGCATCGCCAAACATTTCATGGAACCATACAATTATAAGGTATGGGCCACCCGTCCCGAAAACATGTCCTTCTCATGGATTGGTGAACGGGTAAGCGTGGTTGATCTTCGTTCTGTGCTCAAAAATATTCTTCTTGAGCAGGATCAGCTTTCATGGGGGCCGAACAATAAATTCAAATTTCCCCTTAAAGGAGGAACCGGAGCCATTTTTAAAAATCTGGCTGAAACGGTTTCCGAGTATATTAAATATGACACCAATGTGGCTGTCATTGATCCGCAGGCTAAAACTGTTACAGACACCAAAGGTAATTCATATGAATATGAACACCTGCTCAACACCGGTCCCATAGATATTCTCGCTTCACGCTGGCTGGCTACCCCTTCTACACAACTCATCAACGCAGCCCAGGCCCTTAAACACAACAGCGTGATTGTTGCTGGTATCGGACTGTCCAGTTCCAAACCGGATTCCCGCTGCTGGATGTACTTTCCTGAAAATGACAACCCGTTTTACAGGATTACCAATTTCCATAACTACTCACCAAACAACACACCGCAACCCGGCAAAGGACGGGCTCTCATGTGTGAAGTTTCATATTCAAATGACAAAGTTATCGATAAGAACAATATAATGAGAGAAGTAGAAGACGGCTTGGTCAATACTGCCATGTTGAAAGAAGAAGACCGCAAAGACATCATTTCGCGCTGGTCAATTAATGTGGATTACGGCTATCCCATCCCTTGCCTGCAACGCGATGAAGCGTTAAAAGTTCTTCAGCCTGCCCTTGAATCCATGGACATCTATTCCCGCGGCCGTTTCGGTGGCTGGAAGTACGAAGTTTCTAACATGGATCATTCTGTAATGCAGGGAGTAGAATGGGCTGAACGAATGATTAACGCGCAGCCGGAAACCACATACAGGATCAGTTAAGCACATGACAATTTCCACCGCCACTTACGAACAACGGCGGGAGAATGTTCGCAAACGCCTTAAGGATCGCGGACATCCCCCTCTTCTGGTCAGCTTCGCAGCCAACCGCTACTACCTCAGCGGCTTTGAACTTCACGATCCCCAGTGCAATGAAACAGCAGGCTGGCTGATCATTGATCCCGCAGGCCGGGATTTCCTGCTCACCGACCCCCGCTACCACGATGCGGCCCGCAAGGTCTGGAAAGAAGATGACATCTTCATTTATTCAGGTCGTAAATTCGATGCCCTGCGTGAATTCTTCAAATTAAACGGCTTCAAAAAAATTTCTTACGATCCGAAATCTATCAATATTTTTGAGCATGAGAAACTTAATGATTTCTGTGAGCTCAAACCTGTTTCAGGGTTGGTGGAAGATCTTCGCCTGATCAAGGATGAAACTGAAATCAAGCTCATGGAAGAATCCTGCGCTTTGAACCACAAGGTTTACGAACTGCTTGAGCCTAAGCTTGTTCCCGGTCGCACTGAGGCTGAAATAGCATGGGACGTGGAACAGCTTTTCCGTAACAACGGTGCCTCCGAACTTTCTTTCCCCAGCATTGTCGGTATCGGCCCCAACGCAGCTCTGCCCCACGCTATCCCCGGCAATGACAAGCTTGAAGACGGTTCATTGGTACTTATCGATATGGGCGGCCGCGTAGGAGATTACTGCTCCGACCAAACCCGTACATTCTGGGTAGGCGACAAACCTTCCGACCGTTTTCTCACCGTGCGCGATCAGGTGCAGGAAGCACAGATGGAAGCTATCAAAGTGCTGCGTCCCGGACTACCGATCCAGCACGCCTACCACACCGCCAAAGCTGTTTTTGAAAAATACGGAGTGGAAAAGTACTTTACCCATTCGCTCGGACACGGTATCGGCCTTGAAACACATGAGCCGCCCAGCGTAAGCCCCATTGCTTCCGGTGAACTTAAGCCGGGCATGGTCATCACTGTGGAACCCGGTCTCTACTACTCCGATTGGGGCGGTATCCGCTGGGAATACATGGTTTTGATTACTGAAGACGGATATAAGATTTTGTAAGCCTTCGGCGCCCTGCCGGGGGCCTTAAACCCTTTTCCAAAAGGGTTTAAGAATCCCAAAACATTTTAGTTTTTTAACTAATACTAAACACGTATAATTGTACTAACCAAAACGGCGAAGCCTTACTAAAAAGTTTAGGAGAGTCCAGAGACCCCTTTCCAAAGGGTTCTTTGGTCCCCGAAAGGCCGCCGGAGGCAAAATATAGTTTAAAGATATGGCCCGTAGAAAAAGAAAACCTCGTCCACGTCCCCTGCCACCGCCGCCGGAGAATTCCTCCCGCATGTATATTCAGATTGCACCTTCTGATATTGCAATCTTTCGTTTCCTCATGGAGGCCGTGGAGAATCTAGCACTTTTCACCATTGCCGACCGCTTCAAAGGAATTCTGCTGCTACGCTACAGCCCGCATCAGGAAAGGGAATTCCGTGAATTCATGAATGGACTCAAGCAGGAAATCGACATCAAATTCCTGCCCAATCCATCTGATCCGGCATAACTGATTTGCTCAAACATTTTCAGCCTGGCGCTTAACAGTGCCGGGCTTTCTTATTTTCAGGTAATATCTCCAAACGTGAATTTAAATTCATATTTATTGACAACATGAACATGAATTTATATTCATAAAATTAAATTATAAAACTCAGGAGATAACATGCCCCGGACACCAACCCAGAAACGAAGTCAGGATAAAAAACGCCGAATCATTGTTGCCGGGATGAAACTGTTCTCCGAAAAAGGATTCCACAAAACAGGGCCTACAGAAATTGCACAGGAAGCCAAAGTTTCAGTAGGCTCTTTCTACAGTTACTTCAAAGACAAAAAAGACCTGCTGGATCAGGTAAGTGAGGCATATGCTGCCAGCATTACAAAAGGCGTTTACGGCAATTTTGCAGACAATGCTCCGTACTCGAAAGGTTCACGGGAAATCACCGCTTATATAGTGGAAACCGCGAAACAGGCACATACTCTGTCAACAGAACTGCACCGTGAAATGCTGGCCCTGAAAAACAGAGAAGCACATATGGCCGAACTGGACCGCAACATAGTGCAGGCACTACAAAATGGGGTGGCCCAAATACTGGGAAATTGCCCGGACAAAGTCAGAATTAAGGACCTAGACTTAGGGGCCAGACTTGTCAGCGGGGCAATAGAAGAAACAATGCACCGCTGCATACTTGAATCCGCAGAACCGGACACGGAAAAAGCTTTTAACGAACTGACCGAGATGTGTCACAGATATCTTTTCGAAAAAGAATAGTGCTCAACAAATGGTTTTTGTTGCTCTTTTCTTTAAACTGTTAGACTATGATCTTGTGAGGATTTCTATTCACGTTCAAGTAAAATGGTGCTGATATCAACTGGAAAAAGAGTGGAGCAGATAATGGAAGAACGCAATAAAAGTGTATTCGGAGTCGGCCTGAAAATTTTCAAGCCTACAATTATTTACGGCCTTGCATCCTTGATCATCACACTGATCTTTCCCAAAATTTTCTTGATGACTTTCCTGCCCAGTTCGGCATTCAATATTCTGGGCGGCATGCTGCTTGGAATCGGCATAGCTTTTCTCTTCATTTCCGGAGTTACAGTAAAAAAAGCCATTGCTGAAGAACGTCTGGAAACAACCGGAACTTTCGCCATAGTGCGTAACCCGCTCTATTTTGCCTGGATCGCATTCATCTTCACCGGAAGTGCCATTGCGACTCAGGCTTGGTTGCTATTTGGAATGTGCTTTGTAGCTTATTACAAGTTCCTGCACCACATCCCGGAAGAAGAAGCTGTGCTGGAAGAACTTTTCGGGAAGGAATATCTGGACTATAAAAAACAGGTTCCTTCCATTGTTCCCAACCTGAAAGAACTGCTCTAGTATTTCACTGAAAATAGAAATAAAAAAAGTCTGACCAGAATTGGTCAGACTTTTTTTATTTCGGACGCCTCAACTGAAGCGTAGAAAAGCTATCATGTTCCACCGGGGCAGTGATAATGTGCCCGGTTGCGGGCAAATGGGACTTTGTCCGTTTGACGATTTCCACCGGAACAGGACTCAAAGGTCGGCGCATAACGTGTGGAACATTTCTCCATCACAATGCAAAAAAGATCTCTGGGAAGCGCACCCTCTTCAATACGTTCAATGGATTTGATTTTAAAACCGCTGGCCAATCCACGAAGCTTGTCCTCGCTGAAAAAATGAACCGCGAACTTACCTACTTCATACAAATTCTCACCCAGATGATCACCAGCTCGATAATGGCGGTCAAAAATTGAGCGCACAGAATAAACAGCCAGTCCACCGGGCTTCAAAACCCTGTGTAACTCACTCAAAGCACAAGAAATCTCAGCCATAGTCAGCTCCATGCACAGCAGCATATGAGAGTAACAGGCATCAAAGGATTCAGATTCAAAAGGAAGCGGTTTGCGGATATCGAAGCAACGGGAATCAATATAAGAAGAGAGGGAAGAGGAAGTAGCTTTGGCAGAAATTTCATCAACGGCCCGGGTGGAATAGTCAAGGGCTGTAACCTTGATACCGTCTTGGGCAAACAAAAACGTATCACGCCCCTGCCCACAACCGGACTCCAATACGGAACAAACGTTATTTTCCCGAAACAACTCCAGCGACTTCTGCGCTAGAAGACTGGGTTGTTCACCAAAATAACTTTCGGACTCTGTAAAGATTTGATCCCAAAGCTCTTGCTGCTTGGTAAAGGCATTCATTACCGGCTTCATTACCCCTCCCTGAAAGAACCAGTAAGGTAGGTAATATTACAGCCAGCCGGACTTGGCAACTACTGAAATGTGGCAATCAAGCATCAAATACGACATTATCACAGTCATAGAAAAGCACTGATTACGTAAGAAATCAGCCCTGTCTATCCATACTGCGGTAATTGATAGCCTCAGCTAAATGTTGCACCTGAATCATGTCCGCTCCTGCAAGATCGGCGATGGTCCGTGAGATACGCAGAATACGGGTGTAGGCACGAGCGGAAAGTCCGAGACTGCGCACAGCCTGCTCCAGAAAACTGTGTTCAGCCTCACTGAGTTTACAAAATTTTTCCAGTGATGAACCGGACAGCTCGCTATTGGTCAGAATGTTCATATCTTTATACCGATCTGCCTGAATTTCCCGCACCCGCTCAATATTAGCTCGCATGGACGCGGAATCAAGGCCGGAGGAATCCCGCAAATCCTTATACTCAACAGCTGGAACCTCAATCTGCAAATCAATACGGTCGAGCAAGGGGCCAGAAAGTTTGGAACGATAACGGGCAACAGCCTGTGCGGAACAGGTACAGGCATGCCGTTCATCTGTGAAATATCCACAAGGACAAGGATTCATGGCGGCAACAAGCATAAAATCAGCCGGATAGGAAAGAGACATGGCCGCACGGGAGATGGTCACTTCGCCGCCCTCTAGAGGCTGGCGCAGAACTTCGAGCACGTTTTTCTTAAACTCCGGCAGTTCATCCAGAAAAAGAACACCGCGATGCGCCAATGAAACTTCTCCCGGCTTCGGATAAGCCCCGCCACCGATCAGTCCGGCATCAGAAATAGTATGGTGCGGAGCACGGAAAGGCCGAGTAACCATGAGCGATTTATCGCGTTCAAGCTGACCAGAGACACTGTAAATCTTGGTTACTTCCAATGCCTCCTCAAAAACCAACGGAGGAAGCACTGTAGGAATACGCCGAGCCAGCATAGTCTTGCCACTGCCCGGAGGACCGATGAAAAGCAGGTTGTGGTTGCCTGCCGCACCGATCTCAATAGCCCGTTTAGCATGCTCCTGTCCTTTGACTTCTGAAAAATCCATCCCAAAGGACTGCCGCCCCGACCAAAGCAGGTCTGTATCTACTGTTGCAGGCTCAAGATGATCCTCACCGATCAGGAAATTAACCAGTTGAGAAAGGGTCGGGACACCGTATACAGAAAGACCTTCTACTACTGCTGCTTCATTGACGTTCTCAGGACTGACAATCAGCCCCTTAGCACCCTTACGCCTTGCTTCGATAGCCAACGGCAATACACCGTGAACAGGTTTGACTCCTCCGCTCAATGAAAGTTCCCCGGCTAAAAACCAACCTTCCAAGGCAGACTGGTCAATTACTCCAGCTGCACCGAGCAAAGATGTTGCCAGAGGCAAATCATAGGCTGACCCAGCCTTACGGATATCCGCAGGAGCAAGGTTTACGGTAATGCGTGATGGCGGAATGCGATATCCGGAATTCTTCAGAGCTGAAAAGACACGTTCCTTACTTTCCTTAACCGCTCCCTCGGCCAGACCGACCATGGTAAATGCAGGCATGCCCTGCCGGGTCAAATCAACTTCCAGATCAACTTTAAAGGCATCAATACCCATAAGGGCTGCACAGGAAACTTTCGCAATCATTGAACTTCCAGCGGTAAAAATTGGTATCTAAATTAATAATCGGCTTTTAGATATCCGGTTTATCGACCCAAGGCAAGATAACAAAGGAAGTTCACTACCTAGACAACAGAACAGGCATTTAAAATCATATATGAAGGGATTCTATTTAATGTTCTCCGACCAATCTTTGGTGCCGCCCTGCTTAATAAACTGCACAATTTTATAATCTTCATGCAGGATGTGATCTATCAGCCACTTGGACAACAACTCTTTTATTTCTTCAGGGGGAATTTCCTCATAATGGAACCGGGCAGCCCGTAATGATTTCACAGAACCCTTGAGCCTTGCATGGGCATGACGATGACTTTGAAGATAAGGAAACTCAATCTTTTCCATATACTTTTCTTCAGCATTGAAGTGCAGAACAGTATATTCATGCAACTGCCCTAGCATGCGGTCAACGGCAGATTCAGTTTCGCCCTTGGCAAAGGCTTCAAGAATATCATTTATCATCTGCACCAAATTTTGATGCTGTTCGTCTATTTCCTTTATCCCGATATTCAAACTGTTATTCCATTCAATCCTACCCATGAGTCCCCCAAATATAGATTAAATTATCTTACCGGAAGCATACATTATTTCAACGGATAACAGCAAGAAAACATCTACACCTTAAAACCAAGAGCAGCATAAACTGCATTCATGTCCACATTCTCGCGGACAACGGAAGCAAGGCGATCAAGCCCCTCTTCCATATTGAAAACAGACTGCACCTTGCCTAGCTTAGGCAGCCCTTTGCGGGCACGAAGGGAATCTACAAACCAGCGCCTGAATTCATCAGCATCAAAAATACCATGCAAATAAGTTCCCCAAATCAAACCGGACTCGGAACCGAATCCCAAAACCTTGGAAATAGGAACTCCTCCGGCAATACCTTGCGGAACAATAGCTGCCCGCACTGTGGGCAAGAGAGGCTCGGTCTTACCATGATGAATTTCATAACCGACAACCTCCAGCTTGCTCTGGGAGTGCATACCCACGGTTCGGGTCAGGGTCTTTTCCGGGGCAAGGGTGGTCTGCAAAGGCAACAGTGCCAACCCTTCAGCTGAACCGCCGGATTCAATTTCATCCGGATCACTGATAAACTGCCCCAGCATCTGAAAACCGCCGCAGATGCCCACAATTACCGCCTTATCACGCAGTTCTTTCACAGCGTCTGCCAGCCCGGATTCACGCAGATGGGCAAGATCCGTGAGGGTGGATTTGCTCCCCGGAAGAATTATTGCGTCAGGAGTTCCGAGATCTTCAGGTTTATCAACCACTCTCAAAGAAACATCCGGCTCGCCCTTAAGTGAATCAATATCAGTAAAATTGGAAATGCGCGGCAGATCAATGCAGACCACGTCAACGCAGTCTTTACGTTTGCTATCTGAACCGGATTTTTTCAAATCTTCCTTGAATGAAACAGAGTCTTCATCCGGCAAACCGAGGTTGGCGATATATGGGATAGTCCCGAGTACGGGCTTTCCGGTATGGCTCAGTGTAAAATCAAGTGCCGGGGTCAAAAGCGAAGCGTCCCCGCGAAATTTATTGAGCAGGAATCCGCAAACCAGTTCCCTTTCTTTCGGGTCCAGTAAATCCATGGTTCCGGCGAGGGAGGCAAAGACGCCGCCCCGGTCAATATCACCGGTAATGATCACCTTTGCTTCGGCATAATCAGCCATTGCCATGTTAACGATATCGTGCTGCTTGAGGTTGATCTCCGCAGGACTTCCCGCGCCTTCAATAACCATCACGTCAGCATCGCTGCTCAGAGAATCGTAAGCATCCTTAACCGCTTCAAAAGCGGTCGGCTTGTACTCCACATACTTCTGAACTTTCATATTGCCCACGGGCTTGCCCATGACAATTACCTGCGAGCCTATGTCACTCCCCGGTTTAAGGAGGACCGGATTCATACGTACATCCGGCGACATCTTACAGGCCGCAGCCTGAGTGACCTGCGCCCTGCCCATTTCCAGACCGTCATCAGTAACGAAAGAATTAAGTGACATGTTCTGAGCTTTAAACGGAGCTACTTTAAAGCCATCTTGCAAAAAGATACGACAGAAGGCCGCAGCAAGAATTGATTTACCGGCATTGGAACAGGTGCCCTGAATCATCAGAGCCGGAGTTTTTCTGGGCTTGGGAGCGGCAACTTCCATACCGGAGAAAGAACGCAATCCGTCAAGAAGGACCCGATTCTCTTCCTCAGTACGCACAGCAATACGGAAATAAGTGGAATCCAATCCATCAAAGTTATCGCAATGGCGAACCGCCACACGATTCTTGATCAGATGCTCGATGAGCCCGGAAGCATCCATGCCTACCCGTTGCACCTGACAAAGCATGAAATTGGCTTGCGACGGCAAAGCACGAATACCGGGAACTTCCAGAATTCCCTGCGCCAGCTCTTCACGCAAACGGACCGTAGTCTCAATGGTTTTGCGCTCGTATTCCTCATCGCGTAGGCAACGCAGCCCGACCTTCTGAGCCAAGATATTCACAGACCAGCAAGGCAGCACATTTTTGATCTCCATGATGATATCAGGCGATGCAAATGCCAGCCCCAGCCGCAAACCGGGGATAGCGTAAAATTTGGTCATGGAAACAACGGTGATTACGTTGGGAGGACGTTGTCCGGCCAAACGCTGTAATCCCGGAACAAAATCGGCAAAAGATTCATCAATCACAAACCGGGACTCAGGGTGCTTGCGGGCCAGCACCTTGAGTTCTTCAGGATCAAAGGCTGTACCGGTGGGGTTATTCGGCTGCGCCAGAAAAACTAAGGCCGGAGAAGCAGCGAGAAAAGATGAAAGGGTATCAAAATCGGGGGAAAAGGCTTTTTGCGGATCAAGAGGAATATGCTCGGTCTTCAATCCGGCAATCTTGCAGGAACGCTCATAATCCACATAACAGGGAACCGGGATAACAGCCCGCTTGAATCCGCCCACCCGCGCAATGGCCGAGATCAATTCTGAAGCACCGTTCCCGGCCACGCACTCCGTGGGCCAGACCGAAAACTTCTCGCAAGCCGCAAGGGTAAGCTCAGTACATTCAGGGTCAGGATAACGATCCACTTCGGCAAGAGCCCTGCTAACTTCCTGCTGCAACCACGCTGGAGGTCCCAGCGGATTGATATTGGCCGAAAAATCCACAATATCGGAAGAAGGACACCCAGCCCGATCCGCTAATTGGCGCAAATTACCGCCGTGGGAATATTTCCTTTTTTCAGCTTCAATTTCAGCAAGTTGTTCTTTTAAAGACTGATCGTTAAAAGACTTCATACGCTCTCTCCGTTGGATGAAGGAAATTTTATATTCAAGTTATAACTGGAAATGTAACCGGATTCAAATAAGACTTTAAATTTCACACTGGCGAAACAAAATAAAGCCGTATAACATCAAGAAAAATCAAACACATCGGTCCAAATAGGGAGAGACACCATGAAGTATCAAGCCATCAATTTCAAGGATAAACTTTCGAAATTCCAAGAACATTGGTCTCCACGCGTAATTGCGGAAATGAACGATTACCAGTTCAAACTGGCCAAGCTGAAAGGGGAATTCGTCTGGCACGACCACAAAGATACGGATGAAACATTCATGGTCATCGAAGGAGAACTGGATATCCTCTTCCGGGATGGAAAAGTAACCCTTAATGCCGGAGAAATGTACGTGATCCCCAAAGGGGTAGAACACAAACCTGTTGCTGAAAAAGAATGCAAGGTCATGCTCATTGAGCCGCGCGGAGTTGTGAACACCGGCGATGCTGATGGCGGGAAACTTACTGCTGAGAATGATGTTTGGATTTAAGGGGCATAAAAAAACTACTTAAGCTTAAACACTCCAGCCACTTGGTTCAGCAGCTGATTACTATCAGTTTTGATTAGTGATGGCGGAGGACATTCTCTTTGCACGACCTGCATCAATAATCGCGGAATCTCCGTCAGCCCCTGGTACTCATAGACCCCATCACGTCCCCCGTAACTTCTAGCGGCATGTTGACTTGAAACGACAGGAATTCCGGCACGCAATAATTCGGGAATTTTGGTTAAGGCCCCAGCTCCGACATCCTGATGCAACACACAGGCACTGCACTCAGTCAAAAGAGCTTCTAATCCGGAGTCATCGACTCCCCCAACAACATTAACGGTTTCTGGCACATTTTCCCGACCAAAAAAACGTTCCACACCAAACCCAACCAGCACAAGAGGCTGACTTCCCCCGGTAATTGCTGTCCAATTATCTACAAGTTTTTTCATTCCAAATAATGTAGGAGGGTTGTAGGCAGTCCCCATACAAAGGCAATAGCTTTTCTTTGATTTGCGTCGGGCAATACGAATTTTTGCCAATTGAGTTTCGTTGTCTTCAGATGGGAAATACGGATAATTATAGCATTGCGCTCCCATATTCCTAAGCAACCATGCATCCTCACGGGCAATGGTCACACACAAAGCAGAGCTTGCCACAACATTCACTTCCTCATGCAACAAATCCCATTGCGCTTCGACTTGCAGAGAACGTGGTAGAAAGGACTCAATATTGTGTATGACTGAGACCACTGGGATATCCCTTTTCGCAAGGGCCTTTACTGTTAGTGGAAAAAAGACAGGGTCATCTATAACTGCCCCTTTGATATCAGCTCCTTCCACTGCTTTAGATAGAGACTTATCCAAGCCTAGCTGTGAGGCAATGTGTCCATTAAAACCATAAAGCGAATCAAAATCCTGATCAGTAGAGAACAATGCAGAAGTCAGTTCAGTTGCCGGACTATGCGCATAAAAAGAAAGATCGGCAAGCTCAACTCCAATATCTGCAAAAACAGAAGCCATCTGCCTTGTCCGTCTGTTCCCGCCGTGTCCGCCGGAGATTGCAGCAAATCTTGTTATGTATGGATACTGAGGTAACATTATTTTACTTTAGGTTTAGGGAGCATAAAATCCCGTACACCCCTTACACAACTCCAGCTCATCCTTACGCCCTTCCTTGAATGCCCGGATCATTTCCAGACGGGTGGGATGAGCGGCAAGTTCTTCTAGGGTGCTTTCCAGCACAGAGCCGAATACGCCTCGCTCGTTGAGATCATTGCAGCAGACCGTGACTTTGCCCTCGGGCAGGACGACCAGATTCTTTTGCAGCAGGAAGCAGACCTCGCCTACACGCTGCTCGGCAATCACCTGATAGCCGCTGTCATCAACGCCGAGATCGACACTGCCGTCCCAATTATGCGGATTACGCACGCTGACCTTATCCGCCAATTGAAGGAGTGCAGCAAATTCCGGGGCCATTCCGCCATCGGGAAGACCTTCTGCCGGGATCATACAAATTATCTCAGTCTGCACAGGTTCCTTGGCGCGGCGATTGATCTCCATAAAAGCCTCAACATTTCGCCGAACAACTTCCCACTTTGCTCCTTTGCGAATTGATTCAAATGCAGCAGGAGAACCACCGTC
Organism: Maridesulfovibrio salexigens DSM 2638; assembly: GCF_000023445.1. Lineage (GTDB taxonomy): Bacteria > Desulfobacterota > Desulfovibrionia > Desulfovibrionales > Desulfovibrionaceae > Maridesulfovibrio > Maridesulfovibrio salexigens. The sequence goes on from NC_012881.1 coordinate 3,894,474, forward strand.
AATACTGAAACGGACCTGTGTAACCGCCCTGCTACGGCAGATTTGTTCGGAAACTTTGGGAGTAAGCAGCATGCCGTTGGTCAAGAGACCGATGGTTACCGACGAAGGGATGGAAGGGCGGTGACGGCGGATTACGGAAAGCATCCCCGGTAAATCGGGATGCAGAAGGGTTTCACCGCCATTATGCAGGTCGATACGCCGCAAATTCTTGAAAACCCCTGAGCCCAGCTCCTGCATGACCTTTTCAAGCACTTCGCGAGGCATGATCTTCCGTTCCTTCCCATGGTCCAACGCACACCACTTGCAACGCAGGTTACAGGAAGAATTAAACTCCAAATTAAACATTGTAATCAATTCAGCATATAACATAACCAGACGTATTATACTAACATGCGTAACTTTAGAAGTTTTTTATTCGACCTTACAGCGCCTACGGGCAGTAATGAACTTGGGATGAGCGTCCGGTAACAGCTTGGAGTAAATGCTAAACGCTCTGCGGCACAGCTCGGCAGCTTCTTCATGGGCTCCTGTTTTCCGCTTACACTGGGCCACACGGGTGCAGCCATCAGCAACAGGAACAGACTCTTCTCCATAAATGGATACCGCCGCCGCTAGCGCGGATTCATAGAGGGGCAGGGCCTCATTAAATTTGTTGGAATGCATGAAGACATCGCCCAATCCGGTCTGGCATTTACTAATAATACTCCGGGTACACTCATGAGTGTCGCAAGCCATACCCAAGCCCTGCTTGAACAAGGCTTCTGCCTGCCAATAGTCTTCAATGATCAGAGCAAGCTGGCCAGCTTCATAGATGTGAACGACCCCGGCCTTACCGGTCTCGATCCCCTTAACCAGAGCATCCATAGCTGCATCGTAATCAAGATCATTCTTAGCCAGCAACCCCAGATGAAAATAAGCATCAGCTTCACGCCTTGCATAAGCTTTCCGCTTTACGCCGGACTCTTCTGCAATTCTGGTCCAGATGGAGCGCGCCTCTGCACTATCCCCTGAAGCGAGCATGGATTCGGCGGATTCGATCTCAGTTTCAGATACCCATCCGCGCAAAATCTCCAGTTCTTCAGCAAGACCGGTAATTGCTTTTAGCGAATCAGCATACCCTGTCTCGACAAAAAGCAACCTCTGCTCTGCTTCTTTAAGAGCTGCGGATATTTTACGGGATTCCGGTGAATCGGCATCACGAAGCAACTGCAAATCAACTTTTAATTCCGCCACCTTATCACGCAGGTCTTCTTCGTATTTTTTAAGAGTAAAATCGGACTTACCGCTACCGGGCATCTTGGGCTTCAAGACAGAAAAATACACGATAACCACAGCAATGCCTGCAACAGCAAAAGCAATAATTATAAGCTTGCCTTCCGGAGTAATAGCCTCCCACCATTTGTCTGAATCTGCTGCTGCGGAAGCAAATACATTCATTACGCCGGCACAGAGAATTCCCATTACTGCAAGGCACAAGGCAAGTATCAATTTTCTGTCAGTGAATAGTTTCATATTGCCACCCTCCTGCGGCGCGGGATTATTTATTACCTTAAATAATACCAGAGCAGGGAAGGTAGTCAATGGGAGTTGGATAAAACCATCTTATCTTTATCTTGAATATTTAATCAGAAGCTTCTCAACATCACCAATCTGTGTGGGTTTGGACAAATAGTCATTTATACCCGAAGCAAGAAAATCTTCTTTATCCCCTGCCATGGCGTATGCGGTGCATGCTATGATTGGAATCTCTTTAGCAGCCTCTCCACCCTCTCCGCCACGGATCCGGTGAGCGGCTTCAAGCCCACCCATTTTCGGCATCTGGATATCCAGAAAAATCAAATCAAACTTTATTTCCCCAGCACCCAGAATATTTATAACTTCACAGCCGTCACTAGCAACAGAGACATTACATCCATATTGCTCCAGAAAACTCTTAAGCGTAAGCAGGTTTACCTTTTCATCTTCGGCAACAAGAACCTCAAATTCCTTAATAGAATTTTTATCCCAAAGAGGAAGTTTTTCATCTGCAACGGAACGTTGCTCAGCAGCTTCAAAATCCAAAGAAAAACAAATCGATGTTCCAACATTAATCTCACTGCTTATGGAAAGAGTTCCACCCATCAATTCCAAAAGCTGCTTTACAATAGCAAGGCCTAAACCTGCTCCCTCATAATTTCGAGTTCTGCTGGTCTCTATCTGAGTAAATGAATTAAAAATTGAATCGAGCTTACTGTCCTCAATCCCGATTCCTGAATCCGAAACAGAAAACAAAATGTGATAACTACCATTCTGATTACGATCCAGAAGATATGCTTCCACTAAAACGAACCCTGAATCGGTGAACTTCAAAGCATTACCAATCAAATTATTAAATATCTGATGCAGACGATTAATATCGCCAATCATTGTTTTCGGAACATTCCCTGCAATCTCAACACGCAGATCAATATTTTTCTGGATGGCTGCCGGCTTAAAAAGTGCCTGAACAGAATTCAAAGCATTATGTAGATCAAATTCAGCATCAACTATTTGCAAATGCCCGGATTCAATTCTTGTAATATCAAGTATGTCGCCCAAAAGTTTATTTAAGCGCTTACAAGATTCCATTGCGAATCCGCATTGCTCTTCCTGCTTCTGATTCATTTCGCCCATGCGCATCAATTGCAGCATGCCCATAATTCCATTTAAGGGAGTTCGGATTTCATGAGACATATTTGCCAGAAACTCCGACTTTGCAATATTTGCTGATTCAGCTTCCAGCTTGGCTGCAATGAGTCTTTCCTCTGATTTTTTACGTTCCAGAACCAAGGCAACGTTTTTACTGAACAAAGAAAGGATATCAATATCCTCTTCGGACCACTTCCGATGCTCAAGCACTGAATCAAAGCCGACAAACCCGACAAGCTGATCATAGAAATAGATGGGTTCAATAAGCACAGACCATATATCTTGAACTTGGAGGATAGCTTTATCCGGTAAGTCATCAGGGAGCGCTGATACATCGGGGATGTAATAAGATTCTCTTTTACAAAGAGTTTCCCAAAGAAGGGAACCGGACTCTACTAAATCTATATTCTGTAATTCCTGAATTTGCGGTTCTATGTTTTCTGCGCACCACTCATGGGTATTATCGCAAATAGAACTGTTGCCCCGCATAAGAAATATATAGGCTCTACCCACTCCGGTAAAAAGGCATATCTTTTTTAAAGCCTCTGTGAGCCCTCTATCGATATCTCCCACAGATAAATTTAGAAAATCAGAGGCAACATTACTGACCAGATTTTCAAAAACGATACGTCTGGAAAGTAAATTTTCAGCTTCTTTCCTTTTAGTAATATTAAGTACGGTAAAAGAGACTCCTTTTGACCAGTCATTGCAGTCCAGAGGTTTTGAACTCAAAATGACATGTATGATTTTACCGTCTTTTCGTTGGAATCTAGTCTCAACTGAACCGATCCCTTTCTCTCTTATCTGGGCATATTTATATTTACTGACTAAATCAAAATCAGCATCGCTGGGATAAACAACACGTGAGGATTTCCCGATCAATTCTTCTCTGGAATAACCTGTCATTTCGCATAAGAAGTCATTCACTTCCTGAAAAATACGATCAACAACGACCCCTATCCCTATGGGGGCTGCAGACAAAACGGTTTGCAGCTGAACATCACGTGCTTCTAGAATTTCCTTTACCTTTCGCTGCTTATGAAGAAACAAAGTATAAGAATAGAAAGCACACCCCGTCATAGCTCCAAAAATCAATGGAACCAAAAAGGACTGCGGTACTAAAGGCCAACCCATTAAATACTTATGGGTAGCGGAAAGCAGACATAAGACTGCAGCACCGCAAATGGCCGCTAAGATTAAGCGAAATAGAAACAACATGAACCCTCCAAAAGAAATCCTATCACCCTTCAGTCGACTATTTCAACTATAACATAATATGCCATCCTTTTTACCCTCCCCAAATGCAAACGGTCTTTCCAAAAAAACTAAAGCCCCGGTACAAACGTACCGGGGCTTTCATGTATCCAGATTTCAACTGTGTGCGCACACACTTCCTTGAAGAATAGAGTCTCCGTATGTTACCTGAAATGCAAAATAAATATAAAGACGGAGGTCTAGCATGCCGAACCAACATATCAAAGAATATTTGGACTACTACATACAATCGAAAAATCCCGAACATGCAGTCATGATTAATGGAGCGTGGGGTTCAGGGAAAACGTGGTTTATCAAAGACTATGTAGATAACTACGAACAGCCGGAAGACGAAATCAAATTCGTTCACGTCAGTCTGTACGGCCTGAAGACAACAGAAGACATAGATAACGAAATTTTTCGGCAAGCTTTTCCTGTTTTGTCTTCCAAGCCCATGGTTATTGGTAAGGCCGTTGCCAAGGGATTTATACGAGGTTTTCTGAAAATTGATTTGGATGGTGATAAACAAAATGATTTGCAATTTGATTTGAAAGAAATGGAAGGAGCATTCAGCAGCAAAGATCTAAGTTTAGATAATCTTATTTTGATATTTGATGATGTGGAACGGACATCGATTAATACGATTGAATTGCTGGGGTATATTAATAACTTTGTTGAGATTCAAAATTATAAAGCGGTGCTATTATGCAATGAAGAAGCATTAAGAACTAAATTTGATAAAGATGAAAACCCCAATTCAACGTACAAATACCAAGAAATTATAGAAAAATTAATCGGCACTACATTTTATATCATCTCCTCTCATTCTGAAGCCATTAAATATTTCATCAATGAAATTGAAGATTCACAAAGTAAAGTAATCTGTGAAAACAATATAAGAGTAATAGAGAAAATTTTTTGCGAATCAGAGCATAAAAATCTTAGAGACATAAAGCGAAGCCTGTGGGGATACACCCGTTTAATGAACACTCTATGCAAAAACGAAAGAATTAAACACAACACTGAATTTCAATCACATATACTTGCCTTATTCATTATATATAGTCTTGAAAATAGAAATGAAAATTTTAAAATTGACAACATGGGTCCAATGTTTGCTGATATGAAACATGAATATTGGAATGAGGAGACTAAAATTAAACTTCATAAATATTCATCAATCAATGCAATAGATCCCTGCGTCCCATTTGGTGTTTGGAGACACCTTCTCCTTTCAGAAGATTACCTTAGCAACGATGAGATAATTAAAAATTGCTTAACTTCTTCATACTTTGATGGAGCCAAAACCCCTTTATGGAAAAAAATATATTTATACCACACCTTAGAAGAAGAGGAGTTTGCCAAGCTGCTAAAGATGGGTGAAGTAAAATTTAAGGCTAAAGACTTTGAAAACCACCAAGAACTTCTACATACCTTCGGAATATTTTTAAACTTAACACGAATAGGCTTCACACAGATCGGCGAGGATGAACTATTCAAATTGTCAAAAGAATACATTCAAAAAATCGCTGCGGAATATGTCTTACCCACTCCTACTAGCATCTTTGACAGTTACCAATTCATCAAAGAATTCGAAGAATATGACAATTACGCATTCCAAAATCACGACGACCCAAAGTTCAAAAAATTAACTCATCTTATCAGCGATTTAAGACAAGAGAACATAGACAGTTTCTATGATAAAAAAGCAGAGCACTTACTAAGGACCCTCTCAAGAGATAGAGCTCTTTTCTGTAGGCAAATAGCATGTGATGATGTTGCAATTTCAATGCAAAGAGACAAAACACTACAGCACGTCAACATTGACGACTTTATAAATAAATTTTGTAAATTAAAAAACATTGAAAAACCACAGATTGTAAAAGCATTCTACACCCGTTACAACGTAGAAAACGTCACAGAACTATATACTGAAACAACATGGCTTACCAAACTTAACAACAAGATAAAAACGAAAGCGACTAAATGTAGAGGTAAAATAGCTCATATTCATTTAAAAGATTTTTCTAAAACACTTGATAATATTCTAAAAAGACTAAACGAAACCACAAATAAAATAGAGTAGACTCCAACAATCCAGAATCCCAAAAAAACTAAAGCCCCGGAACAAATGTACCGGGGCTTTCATGTATCCAGATTTCAACTGTGTGCGCTTAGTGCAGGATGTCACCAATGCGATCCCAGCGAACGGTCTTGGGACCGCCCCAAGACCAGTAGATAATCCACGCCTTTCCTAAGATGTTCTCTCTGGGAACGTTGCCCCAGAATCTGGAATCGTTGGATCCATCGCGGTTGTCGCCCATTACGAAGTATTCGTTTTCGGGAATTACCCGGGGCGGCATATTGTCGCGCAGTGTTGAAACGTGGGTGGTATCGGTGTACTGCACGTAAGGCTCAACAAGCTCCTTACCGTTAACGAAGACCTTCTTGTTCTTGATCTCCACAGTATCACCGGGTACGCCGATAACCCTTTTAATGTAATCCTTGCTGGGGTCCCCGGGGTATTTGAAGACAATGATGTCCTGATACTCGGGATCGCCCACCGGCACGACAACCTTCCCGGTAAAGGGAACTTTCACGCCGTAGGAAAATTTGCTTACCAGCAGATGGTCTCCGATCTGGAGAGTCTGCAACATGGAACCGGACGGAATCTTGAAGGCCTGCACGATAAAGGTTCGGATAAAAAGAGCCAATATGAGTGCGATAAAAAGAGCTTCAACATATTCCTTCACAGTGCTCTGCCATCTGGGATTCATAATTAATATCCTTATAGTTTCCTGCTCTTAACGCAGGGCGAGTCGTTTTCTTGAAACGTTCAAGCCGGACCTGAGATTAATCCTCTCCGGCTTTAAGTACTGCCATGAACGCTTCCTGCGGGATCTCAACATTACCCATCTTCTTCATGCGCTTCTTACCTTCCTTCTGTTTTTCCAGAAGCTTGCGCTTACGGGTAATATCCCCGCCGTAACACTTGGCGGTAACGTTTTTCCTGAACGGGGCCACTCGTTCCTTGGCGATGATCTTACGACCGATCGCGGCCTGAATAACAATTTCAAACATCTGGCGCGGGATTGCTCTTTTCAGCTTAAGGGCAAGTGAACGTCCGAAAGGATATGCTGAATCCTTATGGACAATGGCTGAGAAGGCATCCACCGGATCAGTGTTGATCAGGATGTCGAGCTTTACCAGATTCGATTCGCGGTAATCAATAATTTCATAATCAAGGGATGCATATCCCTTGGTATGTGACTTCAGCTTGTCAAAGAAGTCGTACATAATTTCCGCAAAGGGAACTTCGTAAGTAATGATAACCCTTGAAGATGTCAGGTAACGCATATCCTTCTGGATTCCACGCTTCTCTTCACAGAGCTTGAGTACCGCGCCAACATAATCGTTCGGCACGTGGATTTCAAGACGGCAGAAAGGCTCGGCCAGAGATTCGAGATCTCCGCCGTCAGGCATCTTGCTGGGGTTATCAATTTCAAGCACTTCGCCATTGTTCAACCTTGCCTGATAGACAACGGAAGGCGCAGTAGCGATAAGCTTGGCCTGAAACTCACGTTCCAGACGTTCCTGAATAATTTCCATATGCAGCAGACCGAGGAAACCGCAGCGAAAACCGAAGCCGAGAGCTGTGGATGTTTCCGGTTCAAAAGAGAACGCGGTGTCGTTGAGCTGCAATTTTTCCAGCGCGGCCTTGAGCGGCTCATACTCGGCGGGTTCAACCGGATAGAGTCCACAGAAAACCATGGGCTTAACTTCCTGAAAACCGGGGAAGGGATCTTCGACCGGATCGGCAGCGAGGGTAATGGTATCGCCCACGGGCGCATCATTAAGCTCCTTCATGCTGGCGCAAAGGAAACCGACCTCACCGGCAGCCAGCTCTTTGGCCTTCTGCGGTTCAGGGGTATAAACACCAAGTGTGGTCACATCGAAAGTGCGTCCGGTGGAGTGAATCTGAATCTTGTCACCCTTCTTGATGGTACCGTCCAGAATTCTGAACAGCACCACAACTCCCTGATATGAATCATACCAGGAGTCGAAGATCAGGGCCTTGAGCGGAGCATCAGGATCGCCTTGCGGTGCGGGCAAATCCTTCACGATGGACTCAAGCACATCTTCCACGTTCAGGCCGGTTTTGGCGCTGATCATGAGCGGCTCGGAACAATCTAGCCCGATGACTTCCTCGATTTCCTGCGCAACACGTTCACAATCGGAGCTGGGCAGGTCCACCTTATTAAGCACGGGCACGATTTCAAGGTCGTGGTCCAGTGCCAGAAATACGTTTGCAAGGGTCTGCGCTTCCACACCCTGAGTGGAATCGACAACCAGCAGCGCGCCTTCGGAAGCGGCAAGGCTTCGGGAAACCTCATAGCTGAAGTCCACATGACCGGGAGTATCAATCAGGTTGAGAATATACTCCTCACCGTCATTGGCCTTGTACGGAATACGCACAGTCTGGGCCTTAATGGTAATTCCACGTTCCTGTTCCAGTTCCATTTTATCGAGGTACTGGTCCTTTTTCTCACGTTCGGAAACCATTCCGGTGATTTCAAGGATACGGTCCGCAAGAGTGGACTTGCCGTGGTCAATGTGCGCAATGATGCTGAAATTTCTTATTTTATCTAATTTAGCCATATGGGAAAAGTCGGCGGCCTCCAGGGGTCGTCGCCTTATGTTATCTTCTTTTAATATACCCTGCCCCGTTTTGGAGCAGAGGTTAAGGGGATTCCTTATTACGGTATTTGTGAGCCGCTGTCTAATATGTAATTACGGTTGCGGCAAGCAATAACTGGTCGTCTTTGAATAGAAATCAGAATTAACCTGACAACTTTATTACATTCATAAAGAAATGTTGCGAAATTTTCACAAAATCAATTGATTGACCCATCAATTTATATTAAAGAGATTATCAGGTCTATAAAAATTGATACTGCTACTGCATTGCATTCCGTAGTCAGGTGTTAATTATTTCTCAGGGTTAAAGGGAATGGGAAATTACACCGTGCAGGAAAACTGCTTCAGACTGTGGATTATGGATACTACTGGAATCAGACTTTGCCGAGAGCGCTGCCCGGAAGCGTATATTCAAGAGCGCCGGACTGTCGGGAATAGGCATTGATTGCCCTGGTCCTCATGTAACCGGTGCTCCCGGGATTGAACATGGCGGAATCCTCGGAAAAAGCCGTTTGGGTAAGAGCGAGCTGCTGATGCACATTTTGCACGTGCCGTTCTTCGCTTTGAGTACGGGGGTAGGTTTTTGATCGGAATTCGCGCGAAGCCTTTGCTGCTTCGTCCGGTTCAAATTCGAGGTCCTTTGCAGTGAAGTTAATACCGAGCTTGCCGATATTAAAGCCGAATTTACGCGTGACCACGCGTGCCTTCACCTGTTCCACTTCAGCTGCAGTGTCTCTGGACCACTTTTTCGCATTATCAGCATATTGGCTGATGCCCTGCGCTGCTATTCTCACTACTTACTCCACCAGAAAAAACCGTTCCGCGTACACAAAAAAAGGCCGACTGCCATTAATGGCAATCCGCCGTATCTGCGATTATTCGCAATCATCCATGAAGGATACGCGGTATTTCCGGCTTCCGTCCGTGGAAGCTGATGAAAATAAACTTCTGCTAAGTTGTATTAATATATAATACGTCAGTGCAGAATTGGCAAGAGGGGCGAGCCATGTAATCAAACTGATGGTAAGGCTTTGACCGACAAAAGCGGGAAAAAATTTAAAAGACTGAAAAAAACTTAGCGAGGGAAGCGCATATTTCAGTTTTTTCACAGAAAGGGAAAAGCCAACACCTTATAATCAGTCTGAAACTTGCAATCCGGTGGGGAAAGCCTTAACTTCCCCTGAAACTTAAGCAGTGTAGGAGATTATGAGCAACAAAATTCTGACTAAAAAAGCACTTATCCCAGGCCAGACATCCATGCTGGTCCTTGACTGTCCTCAAATTGCCAAAAAGGCTAAACCGGGAAATTTTGTAATTCTACGCATCCATGAAAAAGGCGAACGCATTCCGCTGACCATTGCTGACACTGACAAAGAAGCTGGAACAATTACTATCGTATACCTCGTAGTCGGCAAAAGTTCAGCCCTGCTTGAAACATTAAATGAAGGGGACACCATCCTTGATGTTTGCGGTCCCTTGGGTAAACCCACCCATATCGAAAAATCCGGAACTGTTATCTGTGTGGGCGGTGGTACCGGAATCGCAGCCATGCACCACATTGCCAAGGGACACCACCTTGCAGGCAACCACGTTGTCGCCATTGTCGGTGCCCGCAGCAAAAATATGCTCCTTTTCTGTACCGAGCTGGGCTTCTTCTGCCCCGAACTTCTCATCGCCACAGATGACGGTTCCAGCGGACACAAAGGCTTTGTCACCGATCTCCTGCGCGAACGCCTTGAGCAGGACAAAGACGTTGCAGAAGTCGTTGCCATCGGGCCCGTTCCAATGATGGAAGCAGTTGCCAAAGTAACCGAGCCTTTCGGCGTTAAAACCACAGTCAGCCTGAACTCCATCATGGTTGACGGCGTGGGCATGTGCGGAGCCTGCCGTTGCAGTGTTGGCGGAGAAACCAAATTCGCCTGTGTAGACGGCCCTGAATTCGACGGTCATGAAGTTGATTTCAATGAACTGAAAATGCGCCTTACCCAGTATAAGGAGCAGGAAGACCTTTCAATGCAAATGTTCAGGAGTTGTAACTGCCATGGTGAATAAACAGAATTTTACCCCCACCCGTACCCCCATGCCGGAGCAGCCGGCTGACGTCCGCAACAAGAACTTCAGCGAAGTAGCCCTCGGTTACTCCAAAGAAGAAGCCATGGCTGAAGCTGCCCGCTGCCTGCAGTGTAAAAAGCCGCTCTGCCAGAAAGGTTGCCCTGTTGAAATCGACATCAAAAGTTTCATCAAGCATCTGGCTGACGGCGACATTCCTTCCGCTTACCGCGTTATCAAGGAAACCAACGCCCTGCCCGCTGTCTGTGGTCGTGTCTGTCCGCAGGAATCCCAGTGTGAAGGGTCCTGTATCCTAGGCAAAAAATATGAACCTGTTGCTATCGGCCGCCTTGAAAGGTTTGTTGCTGACAGCTTTGACAGTGACTCCGCCTGTGAAATGATCACCGGACACACAGCTTGTTCGCTGCCCAATGACCAGTTCAAGGTCGCCTGCATCGGTTCCGGGCCTTCCAGCCTGACCGTAGCCGGATACCTTGCCGCACGCGGAGTACCCGTAACTGTATACGAAGCTCTGCACGAAGTCGGCGGCGTACTGATTTACGGTATCCCTGAATTTCGTCTGCCCAAGTCCATCGTAGCCCGCGAAGTGGGTGCGCTCTGGTCTAAAGGCGTTACCTTCCAGCCCAACTACGTGGGCGGTAAGACCGTAACTGTTGAAGATCTCTTCGAAGACGGTTTTGATGCCGTATTCATCGGTGTTGGCGCAGGACTCCCGTGGTTCCTGAACATCCCCGGCGAGAACCTTGTCGGCGTATATTCCGCCAATGAATACCTGACCCGTATCAACCTCGGTCGGGCCTACGATTTCCCCAACCACGACACCCCCGCCCCCAAAGCCAAGAACGTGGCTGTAATCGGCGGCGGTAACGTGGCTATGGATGCTGCCCGCACCGCTCTGCGTCTCGGCGCTGAAAACGTGTACATCACTTATCGCCGTACGCAGGACGAAATGCCTGCCCGCCTTGAAGAACTGCACCATGCAATCGAGGAAGGTGTACAGCTTGAGCTGCTTACCTCCCCCATTGCCATCAACGGTGACGAGAACTCGCACGTTAAGTCCATGACCCTTCAAGTGATGGAGCTTGGCGAACCTGATGATTCCGGTCGCCGCCGTCCCGTTGCAGTGGAAGGAAAGACCAAGGAACTGGAAGTCGACATGGTTGTCCTCGCTGTGGGAACCGGAGCCAACCCGGTACTGCTCGAAGCAACCCCCGGCCTTGACCTTAACAAGTGGGGTTACATCGTAACCGATGCTGAAACAGGCGAGACTTCTATCCCTAATGTATACGCTGGCGGTGATATCGCAGGCGGGTCCGCAACAGTAATCTCAGCCATGGGCGCAGGTCGCCGCGCGGCTAAGACAATCGCGGAGAAATTGGGAGTATAAGAAGCCTTCGGCGACCCTGCCGGGAGCCTTAAATCCTTTTGCAAAAGGGTTTGTTCCACTGTCGTTATCTCTAAGACTCGCGGAAGACCGCTCGCCTAAGAGCTAATATAAGAATCCCAAAAACTTTTAGTAGTTTAGTTTTGTACTAGCTTATCTAAAAGTGCTTTGAAAAACTGAAAGACGAAGCAGATTTTTTTCTGCTTCGTCTTTTTTTATGCAAAAAATTTAACGTTCCCCCTAGCTGGAAGGGGTTTGCCCTGTTCTAATTTTCTTATAAACGCAGACAATAGGAAGGGATCAGGAGAAATTGCATTACGCTTTATGCTTCTGCTGTTGATAATGTTTTCTACGGGAATGGGGTTCTACAATGAAGACAGATTACACAGAGAATTTTATTACTGACAGAATTAATAAACTTAAAGCTGAATACCTTAAGGTTAAGCCGAGCATTTCAATTGTCCGCGCTCAGGCTTTTACAGAGGTTACCCGCAACAATCCCGACCAGCCTGTCAACATCCGTAGAGCTATGGGTTTCAAACGCGCCTGTGAGATTGCCCCCATGTACATTCAGGAAGGCGAACTCATTGTCGGACACCCCTGCGGCAAACCGCGCACCGGATCTTTTTCCCCTGATACCGACTGGCAGTTAATCAGCAACGAACTGGACACCATCGGAACCCGCTCTCAGGACCCCTACCAGATCAGCGACGAAGACAAGAAGACCTTGCAGGATGAAATATTTCCCTTCTGGAAAGACAAATCCATTGCCGAAGCCTGTGAAGCGGAATTCCGCAAAGCCGGGATCTGGGAATTCGGTGCTGAATCCTGTGTCAGCGACCTTACCTACCACATGTCCAGCGGCGGAGGTGACACCAGCCCCGGTTATGACATCATCCTTTTCAAAAAAGGTATATCCGGCGTAAAAGCTGAAGCTGAAGCACATCTTGCTGAACTCGAAAAATCAGCTGATCCTGATCACGAAAGAATAAATTTCTACAAGGCTTCCATCATTACCTGTGAAGGAATCCTGCTCTACGCCAAGCGTGTTGCTGCTTATGCAAAAGAGCTGGCTGCAAAAGAAGAACATCCGGTACGCAAAGTTGAACTTGAGCTCATAGCCGAGATCAACGAACGTGTCCCGGCCAATCCGCCCAAGACTTTCCATGAAGCCCTGCAGGCTGTATGGACTATTCAATCCCTGTTCCTGCTGGAAGAAAACCAGTGCAGTACCTCCCTTGGCCGTTTCGACCAGTACCTGCTGCCCTGCTACGAAGCCAGCATCAAATCCGGTGAACTTAATCAACAGCAAGCCTTTGAACTGATGAGTTGCTTCATACTCAAATGTTCCGAGATGATTTGGTACACACCGGAAGGGACCGCAAAATACTTCGCCTGATACATGCCCTTCATCAACATGTGTGTTGGTGGTATCAAACGCGAAGGTGGCGACGGCACCAATGATCTTACCTACCTGATCATGGATGCTGTTGCCAAAGTCGGTGTTTACCAGCCATCTCTGGCCTGCCGTATCCACAACCAGTCACCCCGCGAATATCTGCAGAAAATTGTGGAAGTTGTTAAATCCGGCATCGGCATGCCCGCCTGCCATTTTGACGATGCCCACATCAAGATGATGCTCCACAAGGGCTTCGATTTTGAAGATGCCCGCGATTACTGTCTCATGGGTTGCGTTGAGCCCCAAAAATCAGGCCGCATCCACCAATGGACCGCAGGGGGATTCACCCAGTGGCCCATCGCCATTGAGTTTGTCTTCAACCGTGGTGTTCTCAAATCCTACGGTGAAAACAGACAAGGTCTCGACACAGGCCCTCTTGAGCAGTTTACCAGCTATGAAGAATTCGATGCAGCAGTCAAAAAGCAGCTCGATTACATCATGGGAATCACAGCGCAGGGAACGCTTATTAATCAGAAGCTGGTCCGTGATCTGGCCCCCACCCCGTACATGTCCCTCTTTGTGGACGGCTGCATGCAGAGCGGTAAGGACGTCACCGCCGGTGGAGCCTGTCTGTACGAAGGTCCGGGAACCATCTTCGCCGGACTGAATACCTATGCCGATTCCATGGCTGCCATTAAAAAGCTGGTCTTCGATGACAAGAAGTACACCCTCACCCAGTTGAAGCATGCTCTTGACTCCAACTGGGAAGGGTACGAAGAAATGCAAAAAGACTGCCTTGCTGCTCCCAAGTTCGGTAATGATGATGACTACGTTGACCTGATTACCTCCGACATCATCGACTACACCGAAAAGACCATGAACGGTCACAAATCATTATACGCCCGCATGATCCACGGAACCCTCTCTCAGTCATTCAACACCCCGCTGGGAGAGATGATCGGGGCCACCCCTGACGGACGCATGAACGGAATGCCCCTCTCCGATGGCATGAGTCCCACTCAGGGAGCCGATAAAAAAGGCCCTACCGCTGTGATTAAATCCGTAGGCAAACTAAATGTGGAATCCATGAGTCTTGGGATGGCCCACAACTTCAAGCTCATGCCCGGTTCCCTTGATTCACCGGAAGGTGAAAACGGGCTCATCGCCCTGCTGCGCACTGCCTCCGTGCTCGGCAACGGCCAGATGCAGTTCAATTACGTTGATAACGATACCCTGCTCAAAGCCCAGCAGAACCCTGATGATTACCGAGGCCTAATTGTTCGCGTGGCCGGATACTGTGCTTTCTTTGTCGAGCTCTGCAAAGAAGTTCAGGACGAAATCATCAGCAGAACTATGCTTGAGTAATTAACAACCTCCTCCACTCAAGCAAAGTAAAGCCCCCGGTTTGTGGTAAAACCGGGGGCTTTTTGTTCAACCCGAGGGAGGTCGGATCTTAAGGGGGAGGTGTAGTTCTTAAAAAACTATGCTGCGGGGGCAGTGGTGTGCTTTCCGGTCATAATCTTGAGAATAACTTTATCGGTCTGAGCCATGCCCACGGAACCAAGCTGGCCCACGTTATGGATGCAGGTCTCAATGTCGTCATCAAGAATACCGTCTTTACCGGGAATGGAGATACCTTTCATTGCCAGCAGTGCGGAGTTGATGGCAGCTTCAACTGCGGAAGAAACCTTCAGGGCGCAGGAGGTCTTTGCGCCGTCACAAATCATTCCGGCAATATCACCGAGAGTGTTTTTGATGGTGCTTTCCACTTCTTGAAGTCCGCCGCCGAGGATAAGCACAATTCCGCAACCGGAAGCTGTCGCTGCAAGGCTGGCCCCGCAGAGTGCGGAAAGCTTACCGAGATGGCTCTTCATATGCACTGCGGAAAGGTGGCTGAGGATCAATGCTCTGATCAGCAATTCTTCACTTGCATCACGGCGTCTGGCAAAAGCCAAAACAGGCAGAGTTGCAGTCAGGCCCTGGTTACCACTGCCGGAGTTGCTCATTACCGGCATCTGAATGCCTTCCATGCGTGCATCGGAAGCTGCTGCAGTCATCTTGATAGCGTAGGAGACAATATCATCTGAACGGATACCGTCTTCAATATCCTTGGCAATGGATTTACCTACTTTGAGGCCCCAATCGGAAGCAAGGCCTTCAGCGGCAACCTTTTCGTTAAGCTCCACAGCTTCAAGAATGAAACGCAGGTCTTCCAGCGGAGCTTCAGTTGCGTATTCATAAATTTCTTTCATGGTCATGGTGCATCCGGACTCATCTTTATCTTCACTAAGCCACGGAGCAGAGAAAACCTCTTCACCATTCTTTTCCACCAGCACGATGGCTGCATGCGCGCGAGCAATCACACAGCGAGCGGAATCTTCTCCGGCTTCAACGATAGCTTCCACATAGAGAAGTTCTTCAGTATCAGCCAGTTCAACATGAAGACGCCCGTCAGCAATCAATTTCTTGCCTTCTGCGAGCTGCGTAGCATCAAGGTCACGCAGAACTTCAAGTGCGAGTTCTGATTTACCGCCGGTAACACCTACAGCAGCGGCAATATCCAGACCGGTCATTCCGGTGCCGGGAACACCAACGCCCATGCCGTTCTTAAGCAGGTTACCGCTGACTTTCACAACTACCTTTTCAGCCTCTTTACCGAGGGTTTCAGCAGCCTTGGCAGCAGCAAGAGCGATTGCAACGGGCTCTGTACAACCCAGAGCAGGAACAACTTCACGTTTGAGAATTTTTGCGAATTCAGACCATTTTTTATTGATCATATTATGATGCCTCCGACCGCCCTACGGGATTAATAATTTCAAGTTCTTCTTGTAGGGCTGCCGCTATGAAAATTAAATATACTTTGTTCTGAAATCCCTGCGGAGCCACATGGCTCCGCAGGGTAATGGAAGACCGGGCTTAGGATGCGCGGGCTTTATCGAGTTCACCGTTGCGGTTGAAGATACCTTCCATCATCAGAGCAAGGGCACCGTCACCGGTTACGTTACAGGCAGTACCGAAGCTGTCCTGCAGAGCGAATACTGCCAGAAGCAGTGCTACACCTGCGGGGTCGAAGCCGAGTACGCCTACAACAATACCGAGGGAAGCCATAACGGTTCCGCCGGGAACACCGGGAGCGCCGATAGCAAAGATACCGAAGAGCAGGATGAACAGAGCCATTGTGCCTACGGAAGGAAGAGTGCCGTAGAGCATCATGGAGATGGTCATGGCAAAGAAGGTTTCAGTCAGAACGGAACCGCAAAGGTGGATGGTTGCTCCGAGGGGAACCATGAATTCAACGGTATCCTTGCACAGAGCCTTGGACTTACCTGCGCATTCAAGGGAAACAGGCAGGGTTGCGGCACTGGACATGGTTCCTACCGCAGTGAGGTATGCGGGAGGATAATGTCTGAAAACTTCAAGGGGATTTCTTTTGGAAATGATTCCGGCAAGGGTGTACAGGAAAGCCAGCCAGATAAAATGCCCGATGAGGACGATTACAATAACTTCAAGGAAAACCGGGAGCTGCTTGGTGAGACTGCCTTCGTAAGCAAGACCTGCAAAGGTGGTTGCGATGAAGAAAGGAAGGACAGGAATAATGATACGGCTTACAACCTGCATCATAATTTTTTCAAATTCGCCGAGCATGTTTTCAAAGGTCTTGGCTTTACCCAGATGGTTGCGATACCGAGTACAACTGCGGTTACCAGCGCGGTCATTACAGACATGATCGGCGGAATGGACAGCTGGAAAACAACTTCGGGAAGCTCGCGAAGACCTTCAACCTGTGTGGCAATGGAAAGATGGGGGATAAGGGCATATCCGGCAACAGCAGCCATTGTGGCAGCACCTGCTGCTGAAAGGTAAGCGAGGCTGACGCCCACACCCAGCATCTTGGAAGCGTTCTGGCCCAGTCTGGTAATCGCAGGAGCGATAAAAGCCAGAATAACGAGGGGAACAGTATAAAAAATAAACTGACCCATTACATATTTAGCAGTAACCACAACTTCCATTACCGCATGGTTGGCAAAAAGACCGATTACAACACCGGCCGCAATACCGATGAGCAGTTTGATAATCAGCCCGAACTCTTTGAATTTTGATTCCTTAGACATTTTTCCACTCCTTTGTAAGAGCCGCAAGCAGCTCTGAAATTTCACCCGGCAGCACCACAGCCGGATTAACTATTTAGCCGCAACAGCCTCAATCTCTACGAGAGCACCGAGAGGGAGGTTAGCTACTTCAAAGCAGCTGCGTGCGGGAAACGGTTCAGAGAAATAAGTCGCGTAAACTTCGTTGATGGCAGCGAAGTCTTCGATGTTCTGAATCAGCACGGTGGTCTTGACCACGTCATCCATAGTGGCTCCGGCTGCTTCAAGAACGTACTTAAGGTTATCGAGAGCCTGCTTTGCCTGAGCAGCAGGTCCTTCAGGCATTTTTCCGGTTTCTGCATCAATAGGCAGCTGACCGGAGGTGAAAACCATATTATCTGTCTCAATTGCGTGAGAGTAGCAGCCTACTGCTGCCGGGGCTTTCTCACTTACAACAACTTTCTTCATTACTATCTCCTGTATGAATACTTTTCTTTGAGTTCAAAAAAACAACCTTCATGTTGTTACTGAAAAACATATAGCGATAAGAAAATCACACGTCAATAAGAATTTATTCTAACGAGAAAAAATTATTAATGACAAACAAAAAAAATCTTATATTTTGATAAATTTTATTAAATATTAATTTTTTGAGCCTAAAAATTCGAAATAAGTGATCAATCACCTTTTTTTGTACACAAAACAAAAAACCGGACCAAACTCAACTCGAGTTCGATCCGGTTTTAAGCACAATGTCAAGCGTCAAGCTTGCAAGAACTACTTATCGTTTACTTTCTGCAAATATCTATAAACAGTGGCTTCGGACACGACCAAATGCTTGGCTACATCCTTGATAGCCCCTTTTAACATAAACACACCACGATCATTAAGAGTAGAAACCACATCCATTTTTTCTTCAGAAGTCATACGCTCAGGAAGGATATTTGTATCAGAGATAACCCTTACAATCAGTGATTCTGTCAGGTCTTCCATAGATTTCGGAAAAGTCTCACTGTGTTCTTCCTCTTTTGCTGACGCGGAGTAATCTTCTTTACGTACGCTGCGATCAAATCCCGCACTGTGAATAACTTTATTAGTAAGGTCACGGGCGGCCAGCATGTCGGAGGTATCCATGTTCAGGCAGAGCATGCCGAGCAGCTCCCCTTCGGAATCCTTAATAAAATATGTCGCAGAATGGAGGATATGACCGTTTCTGCCCTCAGTGGTATAGCCCATCATCCAGTCTTTTTCACGGTAGACCTCATTCACCATAAACTTTAGGGCCAGATCGGTCAGAGGTGCGCCAACACCGCGCCCGGAAATATGTTCATTGGCAATGGCAAGGACAGACTTTTCCTTGCTGGTAGTATCATGCAGGACTACCTCGCAATTCTCGCCCAGAAATGTTCCCAAAAATTCAACAAAAGGAACATAGTTATCAATCTTTCTTGATTTAGCTTTAGATTTGGCTGGCAAAAGACTCTCCCTCATAATAATTTTTTATCAGCTCCAGAATTTTTTGTACTCATGATAATTTTTTTGTCAATCTTACTTTTAAGCAAAACCGATTTGCGCAAAATTTCACTAAAACCTAGCACTGTATTTTTGTCCGCACCCGTTGTATGCTTTGGGTTACCTACCAACACTAACACCTCGCCAAATATGTCCATTGATAAATTCGATTTTGATTCGACCTTGCTGACTGTAAATTTCGCAACCCGCCTTCTAGCGATGGAAGTTGATCCGGATATACTTGTAGACCGTGTTCTGGAAGCTTTCTGTGATCTGGGCAACTGTCAGGACGCAACCCTGATGATGTATGATGAGTACGATCAACTCAAAGGAATCGCCGCTTCACTGCAAAGGCGCAGATTCATAATCGATGAAGAAATTCCTCTGACAAAAGCAATGGAAGAGGCTGCTCAATCTTTGAAGCCTGTAGTCCGGCCGGTCTGCGATGACTCAATCTACCCCCTGCCTTCAGAATGCTGCGACACAGACAAAACATGCCTCTGCGTACCGCTGGTAGGTTCCCGTGACCGCATAAGAGGCTTTGTGACTCTTTACCGCGCCAAGGAGCAGCAATGGGATATTTCCGAACTCTTTCAGTTGGGAATCATTTCAACAGTAGCTGCAATCTCCATCGAAAATTCAAGGCTTTTTCGCCAGACCATAGAAGACAGCCTTACCGGACTGTATATGCGCCGCTATCTTTTCATCAGGATGCGCGAGGAAATCCAACGCTTTAAACGCCGTGGCGGTCCGCTTTCCGTAATCATGATCGATGTGGACAATTTCAAGAACGTTAACGATACATACGGACATGCAACCGGAGATGCAGTTCTACGTTCCGTGGGACATATCCTGCACGAAAACAGCCGTCAGGGAGTGGATATCCCCTGTCGCTACGGCGGAGAGGAATTTGTTATTCTCATGCCCGGTTCAGAAAAAAGAGAAGCTGAAATTGTAGCGGAAAGGATCAGGGCAGCCTGTGAAGATGCAACGATTTCCGCGCCGGAAGGAAAAATAAAGATCACTGCCAGCTGCGGTATTGCTTCTGTTGAAGAATGTCAGGAACCGTCAGCCGATGCATTACTGAATATTGCGGATAAAAGGCTCTACTGCGCCAAGGAATCCGGACGTAACCGGGTAGTGGCAAGATAAAAGACTGACAGCTTAACGCTGCCAGTCCATTAAAATTTCTACTCGTCCGGTATGCTCGTCAACACGATCTTCAACTATCGTGAAGCCATGTTTTGTGTAGAACGAAACAGACGGTCCGTTCTCTTTATAGACGCAAAGATTAAGGTTTTCATGCTCATCTTTTGCATGTTGCAGAAGCTGAGAGCCAAGTCCCGCACCCTGTTTATCTACAGAAATAAAAAGGGCGGCAACGGTTTCACCAATAAGGCTGATAAAGCCCGCAATATCGCCATCTTTTTCAATTACCAATGTCTCTGCGGCAGGCAGGTATTCATTGCGCATGGCATCTACATTGCTTTCCCAGAACTCAGCGGGAACGAAATAATGAGCCTTGATTGATGCTTCAAGCCACAAACTGCTTAAAAGACCATACTCTTCGGGCAAAGCCTTTCTGATCATCCTATTCCTCTAAGCCGAAGAATTCGTGCGCGTTATCTGAACAAATCTTCCAAAGCTCGTTCACTTCCATACCCTTCAATTCCGCTACCTTGGCAGCAGTGAAGACAACAAATGCAGGCTCGTTACGCTTACCGCGCCAAGGTTCAGGAGTCAGATACGGGCAATCAGTTTCCAGCACCATACGTTCTACGGGGATAGACCTAACCGCTTCCTGCGCAATCTCATTCTTTTTGTAGGTAACAGGACCGGGGATGGAAATGTACCAGCCGTGATCAATAATGCGCTTTGCGGTTTCCGCTTCACCGCCGAAGCAATGCCAGAGCAACGGTTTGCCGGACCAACCGAAATCTTCCAGAACCTCAAGGGTCCGCTCATGAGCATCCCGGCTATGGATAACCACCGGAAAATCCAGCTCTTCAGCCAGCTGAAGCTGCTTGCGAAACACATCTTCCTGTACATCGTAAGGCACTCGGTCCCAGTAAAAATCAAGCCCGATCTCACCGACTGCCTTCAAACGCGGATCAGCCTTGAAAGCCTCACGCATGGCATCAATATCTTCTTCCACAAACTTGCCGGAGTCATTCGGGTGTACACCCAGCAAAAAGAACACTTCCGGGTAATCCGCAAAAAGTCCTTTGTTATCATGGTAAGCCTGCGGTCCCAAAAAGACATTGCCGATTTTGCCGACACCGCTTTCTTTGGCCCGGGCCATAACTTCCGGCAGGTCTTCACGATAATCGTCCTGATCCAGATGGGCATGGGTTTCCACGCCCGGAATATTTATACCCACGCTCTGGGGCAATGCTCTGTTTTTCTTTTTTTTCTTAGCCATTTTATTATCTGATGCGCTAGGCGCTTTTTTGAAAAGATTTCGCCTCCGGCGGCCAGAGAAACTTTTGCAAAAGTTTCTCTGAACTCTTCAAAACCTTTTAGTAGGGGATTTGAATTTTCGCGAAAGGATGTACCTGAGAGGAACAAATCACAGATTACACGAATAAAAAATTCTTAAAAATTGTCCCAGATATCCAGAACGGTCTTTTCCTGCTCTTCCATGGTGTATGAACGGATGGTCTGTTGCCCTGCTTCAAGAGCACTGTCAAGGATAGAGCCGCCCTCGCGCCAGAGGATAATAGCTTTTTCAAGGTTGAAAGCTGCATCAAGCACGTCCGCATCAGCTGACCAGAATCCGTTGCCGGACCACGGCACTTCGCGCAGCGGCCACCAAGGTTTGAAAGTCGCACCTTCTATCTGGCGCATGTAATCCCAGCCGCCGAAACCGGAAAATCCAACGGGAATACAACCGGATGCTAAAGACTCCAGAGGGGGAAGCGGACAACCTTCCGGAAAACCGGAAACAAGAAAAATATGACAGGAACGCAAAGCATCAGCCACCCCCTGTGCATCCATTCCGGCAATCTCCACCCAACGAACTTCAGCCCCGGGATTGCGGGATTCAAAAATAGATTTAATCTGGCTCACAAGAGCCTTATTCTTACGCGGCATGTACGCGATTTTAATTTTCCCACCGGACTTCTTTTCTGGAGGATAAAAAAGATTTGTATCAATACCCGGCCTCAAGATTGGCGAAACTTTGCCCACGGTCTGCTGCATGAACCATTCAACTGGATGGGAGACCGCCAGAAATGAAACAGGCAGATTAGTCCACGAAACGCCCTCCGGCAAAGATGAAAACAGATACGCCCAGTTCTGACAGTAAACCACACAGCGAGCCCCGGCGTTCAATCCCGGAGCGAGACTGTTCACCCACCCCTCAGGCACCAGCCAGAGATCATCTGTAGTAAGTTTGACTTCATCCCAATGAACAGGGTCAGGATACCCTTCTGCAATCTGCGGCATCCAGCTTCCTTTCTCACGCATAACAAGCTGAACATCCTTACCGTGGCGGGCGAGGATTGAAGCAATCTGGCAAAAAACGGTGATTCCACCGGTAGGCTTACGAACCGGAGGTATGAATATATATGTTTTCATAATTTTGTTTCCTTGGACGGAACATACAACTGATCCAACCAAACAACAACTATCCTAACCAAAGGAGCAAAGCCCTATTCAAACGTCTTTGAAAGAGAGAGGCGGGGTTTGGGGAAGGCATAAAAAAGCGCATAGCGCATCAAAACCATTCATGTTATTAAATTCACGTGTCAAACGAAGCTCAATATATAATCAGCGGCCTGATGGGTCAGCAATTCAAGCTCCCGGACCTTTTAAACGAGGTTCCTATCGGTATTGCCGTGCTGGATATCGAGGGCAGGGTCAAACTGGTCAACCGCGCATGGCAGACCATCACCGGGGCTGATCCTGACGCCATGCAGGGTTTGAAATGCTACCTTGGACTTCGTTGCGACTACTGTTTCAAAGGCTGCCCGGTTATGGCCGACAAAGCAGATTTCCAAACAGTATCAGTGGATGCGGATATCATTGATCGCACAAGGACCAAGGTACCCATCCGACTCAATATTTCACCTATCGTTAACAGCGACAATGTCATTTCCGGATACATAGAAACCATTCAGGATATCAGGCAGGTTGCAGAACTTAGCAGCACAGCCAGTAAAGCCTACTCACTTGGCGGATTGATCGGCACCAGCCCGGAAATGGTGAAAATTTTCAGCATGGTTCCATCCATTGCTGCCACGGACTCATCAGTATTGATCACCGGGGAGACCGGGACAGGTAAAGACGTACTTGCCGAAGCCATCCACAATGCCTCGGATCGTGCAGGTGCTCCGTTTATTAAAGTAAACTGTGGCGCTCTGCCCGAAACCCTGCTCGAATCTGAATTATTCGGGCACGTTAAAGGAGCTTACACCGGAGCAAATGAAGACCGCCCCGGACGCATCAAACTGGCCCATAACGGTTCATTCTTTTTGACGGAGATAGGCGACCTGCCCCTACCTTTGCAGGTAAAACTGCTTTCTTTTCTGGATGATAAGGTCATCCACCCGCTTGGAAGCTCTCGTGGCTTTAATGCTGATGTACGGGTAATTGTCGCCACCCACCGGGACCTCAAAAAGATGGTTCATGAAAAGACATTCCGTGCCGACCTGCTCTTCAGGCTAAATGTAGTCCATCTGCATCTGCCGCCCCTGCGGGAACGCGGCGACGATATTTTGTTGCTCAAGAACCATTTCCTGATGGAATACTGCAACAAATTCAACAAGAAGATTAAAGGTTTTTCCAAAAAATCAGCCAAAATTTTATCTGCTTACAGATACCCCGGTAACGTGCGCGAACTTAGCAATATCGTGGAATACGCTGTTAACTTCTGCGACCGGGACTTAATCGGATCTGCACACCTGCCCGCCTATCTGACCGAGCAGGATATACTGCGGCCTGTCACTGAGTCCGCCCATGCAGCGCAGGAACGAACCGCTCCTTTGGAATACTCATCTGCCCAGAACTGGGATGATGCTGAAAAGCAAATGATCATGGACACTCTGCTCAAATGCGGAGGACGTAAAGGCGAGGCCGCCTCACGGCTTGGCTGGTCCCGCGCCACCCTCTGGCGCAAGATGAAGAAACACTCCATCACCGGATAAATTATGTCACACAAGATCATGATCCCTTTACATAACGACGAGGTCGCTCCCCGCTTCGATCTTGCCACTGATGTACTGCTGGTCAAAGTCAAATCCGGCGGAGAACTCAGCGAACGTATTATTGTTTTACCACAGGCTTCCGCAGATGACCTCTGTGCCCTTGCAACCTCCGACAACACAGATGCGGTGGTATGCGGCGGAATTGATGACGAGCATTACCAGTACCTCAAATGGAAAGGGATTGAAGTTCTCGACGATGTCATCGGTCCTGTAAAACACGTCCTTCAAGCTTACAAAGACGGGAAGCTGTCCTGCGGCGATAATTTTTACCGTAAATAGCCCCTCCTTAACCCCCTATAAACCTTCCTTCATTTTATCATACTTTCCTGTTTTGTTTCTATTTGTTTCATTTTGTTTCTTGAGAAAGTTTTCACAATAATTCATTTTGTTTCAACAAAAAGAAACAAAAATTCTTTCTACAAGCTTAAAACTCTGTTATACATGGAATTATTTTATCTGGCATAACGAGTGCTTTAGAATGCTGGGTGCTGCAAAGACCGAATTCCCGGTCAGTAGCAAAGACAACATTCTAAAACATGAAAATAATGATTGTTGAGAAGGACTCGGAATTTCGTGAACACCTTGTACTGCGACTCAGGAGTGAAGGCCTGAATGTCGCAGAATCCGGTAACCTGGACGAGGCAAAAGAATTCATCCGCGAGAACAAACTGGACGGCATCGTGCTGGGCCTGTCTGAATTCGGACGTAGTTCTTTGAAATTCATGGAGGACATTTCTTCGATTGTTCCTGATTTGAAAGTTGTTTTAATCAATCGGCACAATAAGATTCCGCTTTCCATTGAAGCAATGAATCTGGGGGCATGTGCTGAAATTTCAGTTCCGGTGGATATTGCCGCGCTAATCAAGACTTTGCGCAGATTCTGCGCACCTGAGAACTAAGCGCTCAAACTCTGTCCGGGCAACCTAAATAGGGGGAAAACGTGAAAAATTTCAAAGCAAAAGACCTGATGATTCCAGCAGATGAATACTGCCGGGTGAAAAAGGACACCACTCTTCACGAAGCGATGGCACAACTGGTCATACAAAGCGAAGAAAAAGGCCTTTCACATCCGCATCGCGACCTGCTGGTCGAAGACGAAAATGGTAAAATTATCGGAAAAGTAACTATGCTCGACATTTTTAAATCTATGGAGCCAAGCTACTTCAAGATGGAAAACAATGGGCATCAAGGTGCCTTGAGCAAAGAGTATGTTCAAAAAGTTTATACCGACTTCAACCTCTGGTCTGAACCGATGAGCACTCTTTGCCAGAAATGTGCAGCACTTAAAGTGGCAGACCTGATGCACACCCCGCATCTGAGTGAGATGATCAACGAAGATGACAGCATAGATAAAGCTCTGCATTCATTTGTACTCGGCCTTCATCAGCCTATCTTGGTACAAAAAGACGGCAATGTAACCGGGGTTCTGCGCCTTGGGGACATCTTTGAAAACATCAGAAAAGCAATTCTCGCCTGCGAGATTGAAACAGCCTAATTGTAAGGAGCTGAGATAATGACTGCTGAAGTTGCAACCAAGCCCGGATTTGATTTCAAGAGGCTGTTTTTTATGCTGCTGGGCATTGCCCTGTTCGCTATTGTCTATTACTGCCCGGCATGGCCCGATGCAGTTGACCCCGGCGGGCAGCATTTTGTTTTAAGTAAAGAAGCTAAAGGCGCTATCGGCGTTTTCCTGCTGGCAGGCACATGGTGGGTATTTGAAGTTGTCCCCATCGGCGTAACCTCTCTGGCTATCGGCGTACTCCAGGCAATGTTCTTCATTCGTCCTCCCAAGGTGGCATTC
Organism: Maridesulfovibrio salexigens DSM 2638; assembly: GCF_000023445.1. Lineage (GTDB taxonomy): Bacteria > Desulfobacterota > Desulfovibrionia > Desulfovibrionales > Desulfovibrionaceae > Maridesulfovibrio > Maridesulfovibrio salexigens. The sequence continues at coordinate 3,920,554 of NC_012881.1, forward strand.
AAAGATTTCATGGACCCCTCCGTCCTGTTTATCTTTGCTTCCATCATGATCGGACTTGTATTCACCAAAACCGGACTGACCAAGCGTCTGGCCTACAAGATGCTCATGGTCGTCGGTGAAAAGACCAGCCGCATCTACCTAGGCGTATTCGTTGTAACTGCCTTGCTGACCCATATCATGGCTCACACCGCTGTTGCTGCGACTGTCTACCCGCTGCTGCTGGCAATCTACTCCCTTTACGGCGAAGGGGATAAGCCCACTAAGTTCGGTAAGGGTCTGTTCATAGGTATGGCTTTTGTTGCCGGCGCCGGTTCTATCGTAACCCTGCTGGGTGCGGCTCGCGGTGCTGTTGCCATCGGTTTCTACAACCAGATTCTTGGTAAAGACATCACTTTCTTCGAGCTGACTTACTACATGGCTCCCATCGGCTGGGCTATGGTCTTCCTGCTTTGGGGCTTCTTCATGATCTTCCTGAAGCCTGAAAAAGACGTTATTCCCGGTCTTCGTGAAAAAGCCAGAGAACTCAACAAGCAGATGGGTCCGCTTTCCCGTGATGAAAAGCTGGCTGCTGTTCTTGTCGGTGGTGTAATCCTGGTAATGAGCCTGCGCTCCTTTATTCCTGAACTGAAGGCTATCGACAAGACCTCCATCATCTTGCTCTCGTCCATATCCTTCTTTGTCTTCAAAATTCTGGACATCAACGACCTTGAAGACATTCCCTGGAACATCATCCTTCTCTTCGCGGGTGCAATGTCCATCGGTTTCTGCCTCTGGGATACCGGCGCTGCTAAGTGGATGGCGGTTAACTGGCTGGTACTCTTCCAGGATTCAAGCGGATTTGTTTTCATCATGTCCATCGCTTTCTTCGTAATGATGATGACCAACTTCATCATGAACGTGGCGGCAATCGCGATCTCGCTCCCGGTAGCACTCGTTATCGCGCCTTACCTCGGCGTAGCACCGGAAGTTATTCTCTTCGCAGCATTGGTTGTTGCCGGTATGCCTTTCCTCCTGCTGGTAGGTGCGGCTCCCAACGCAATCGCATACGACTCCAAGCAGTTCACCACCGGGGAATTCTTCATGTACGGTATCCCCGCAAGTATTCTGCTCATGATTGTAACCGGCATCTTCGTCAAGTTCATCTGGCCCATCATGGGCATGCCCGTGACCTTGCCGGGTTAGCAATATAGAGTTATAAGGGACTATTAAACATAGGGCAGGACGGTTCTGGCAAGGCGTGCCGGAACCGTCCGACTTGTGCAAACCCTGTTGCCGGTTTCCGCCTACGACTTCCGGTGCTCAACAAAAAGCGAGAAGGATTTATGAAACAGCTGAATAAGCTTATTGACCATATTGTCAACCGAGTAAACGTTAACCTGCGCGAGCCGCTTGTGGATGTGGGGCCCTACATCAAAGGCCTTATCCCCGAAGACAGCTTCGCGCTTTACTACGCTTTTTACTCTCTGACCAACAACCACCCGCTTATGTTCAACTTCCGCCACTCCAGCATCGGCGGGACCTACTTCCTCGGCAAATGTAAAGTTAACCACTCCATCCTCTATAAGAGTGATATCCGTGGTGATGAGCTGAAGAGAAAAGGTAGCGAGGTAGAAGTCAACGGTCAGAAGATCAAGCTCCGTGATGACGAAGTCATTAAGATCCGCGACAGTTTTCTGATGAAAACTCTCGTGCACAACAACTCCCACGACCCTGAAAACCTTGAGTGTTTCAAAATTTCAAACACCGTGTCTCTGCATTACGCAAATATTCACGGTACTTCCGTGGAAGGCTGTTTCCTTGAGCCTTTCTCCTCAGTTGACCTTTCAATCTGCCACGACTGCGCAGTAGGAGCATACTCCTACGTTCAGGCCGGAGAACTTTCCCACAAACGCATTAAAGCCGGGCGTGTATGGGTCAAGGCGGACGGCGCATTTGAATTCAACTACCAATACCCCGAAGAGATCCTCTCCAAGTACATCCGTATGGAGAACAACAGGCCGAAAGGGATTCTCATGGACTTCTTTGATGACCGCAAAGAAGACTTTGTTCCTATCTACTCTTCGGTTAAGCCTGAGCTTACCATTGACGTTCCTGAAGGAGCATCAGTAAGCCCATACGCAGTACTGAAAGGCGACTGCAAAGTAGACAAAAATGTTCTCGTAGCCCAGCGGTCATACATTGAGAACTCAACTCTCGGCCCCGGAGCCAACGCTCAGGAAAACTGCTACATTATCAATTCTGTTTACGATGGCGAAGTTGTTACCCCGCATGGCGGTAAGGTAATATATACCCGTATGGGTAAGCGTTCCTTCGTAGGCTTTAACTCTTTCCTCAATGGAAAAGAGGATGCTAGAATCGAAGTAGGAGCAGGAACCATATTAATGCCGCACACAATTATAGATGCGGAAGAACCCATTAAAATACCTGACAACTATCTCGTTTGGGGCTATATCAGCAAACAAGAAGATCTCGAAATGCACTCGATTCCTCTTTCTGACTTCGCTGCACTCAAAGGACAGTTCCGTCTCGGAAACATGACCTTTGAAGGCATCGGAGCTAAATTTGTTGATGGATTCCGGCACCGTATCGAACATATTCTCGAAGCTAACGGTGCGTTCTGGGATGGTACCGAAGAAACCGCGGGCCATTCCCAGCAAACTCAAGATATCTCCTTCAATATCCTTCAGCCTTATCCTGAAGGAGAATTGCAGGGACTCTATCCGGAACTGACAATCGACCCGCTGGTCCCCAGTGATCTTTAAAGAAACCATAGATCACTAGGTTCCACACAAAAGGCAAAAGGAGTAACCCGTGCCCAAAACAATGTCACAGGCGTTGCAGAAGAACCTGCTAGGTAATTCGCCCGACTGGTACAAACTCACTATTATCGGATTTTTAATTTTAAACCCGATTCTCATGGCTGTAGCCGGCCCGTTCATCACCGGTTGGGTGCTGATCGGACAGTTCATTTTTACTCTGGCCATGGCTCTCAAGTGTTACCCCCTCCCTGCAGGTGGTCTGCTTGCGGTTGAAGCTATCGCTCTCGGGCTGGCTTCACCCGAAACAGTCTATAATGAGACAGTACTGAACTTCCCGGTAATTCTGCTGCTGATGTTCATGGTTGCAGGTATCCATTTTATGAAAGACATGCTCCAGTATGCTTTCACTAAAATCATTACCCGCGTTAAATCGAAGATCGTGATTTCACTGCTCTTCTCCCTTTCAGGTGCCGTCCTGTCCGCATTCCTTGATGCACTTACCGTTACTGCTGTAATTATCGCTGTTGCTTATGGATTCTACGGAATCTACCACCGCTTTGCATCCACAGGTAAATGCTCCCTGACAGACGACTCCATGCTTCGCGGAGAATGCGTAAACAATCTCAGTGAATTCCGTGGCTTCCTCAGAAACCTGATGATGCACGGTGCAGTCGGTACCGCTCTCGGTGGTGTTTGTACCATCGTAGGAGAACCTCAGAACCTGCTCATCGGTAAGACCATGGGTTGGGAATTCATGGAGTTCTTCTTTAGAGTAGCTCCTGTCTCCATGCCTGTACTTGCTGTAGGCCTTGTGACCTGTATCATGCTGGAAGTAACCGGTATCTTCGGATACGGCTACCAGCTGCCCCAGAACGTGCGTGAAATCCTCGAAGAGGAAGACCGCAAGAACGACGAAGAAATGAGCCTCAAGAAAAAAGCAGCTCTGTTCACTCAGGCTTGCGCGGCTATATTCCTCGTTCTCGCTCTGGCATTCCACATTGCGGAAGTAGGTCTTATCGGTCTGACCGTTATTGTTGTGCTTACCGCACTTAACGGTATCACTGAAGAACACCAGATCGGACACGCTTTTGAAGAGGCTCTGCCCTTTACCGCACTGCTGGTTGTTTTCTTCGCTGTTGTAGGTGTTATTCACGAACAGCACCTCTTTGCCCCGATCATTCATTACGTGCTCGGCCTTGAAGGTAAAGTTCAGCTTGCTGCCTACTACATCGCTAACGGCGTACTCTCCATGATTTCAGACAACGTATTTGTTGCAACAGTATATGTGTCTGAAACCCTGAAAGCATTCCAGAACGGCGTTATCGGCCGTGAACAGTTCGACCTGCTCGCAGTTGCAATCAACACCGGTACTAACATCCCCAGTGTTGCAACTCCTAACGGACAGGCAGCTTTCCTGTTCCTGCTGACTTCCGCCATTGCTCCGCTCATCAGGCTCTCATACGGCCAGATGGTTAAGATGGCATTCCCCTACACTATTACCATGTCCATTACCGGCCTCGCCGCGACCTGGTACTTCCTGTAGGAACTGCTCTTACACAGCACAAAATTAAAGCCCCTGCCGATTGCTCGGCAGGGGCTTTTTCATTTCTTAAGTTGTATGCTGTTTACTGCTGCATACGGGCAATAATTCCATCCAGTTCCCTTGCCAGCTCGGACATGCGGCTTACAGCTTCAGCTGATTCATTCATGGCCTGTGCAGTTTCTCCGGCAATAGTATTGATCTGTCCGGTAGAGCGACTGATCTGCTCACTCGCAGCAGACTGCTCTTCCGAAGCAGTTGCAATGGAACGAACCTGATCGGCGGTCTCGGAAACCTTCTCAACTATCTCCTTAAGGATTTCACCTGACTGGTTCACCAATTCAGTGACTTCGCCGATAGCCTGAGTAGACTTTTCAGTATTGGCAATGTTGGTTTTAGCACTTTCCTGAATTCGACCGATATATTCTCCAACTTCGCTGGTGGCATTCATGGTGCTCTCAGCAAGCTTGCGGACCTCATCGGCAACCACGGCAAACCCGCGTCCGGCATCCCCGGCACGGGCAGCCTCAATAGCAGCATTAAGCGCCAACAGGTTGGTCTGATCAGCAATGTCACTAATCACACCCATAATATTACCGATACCGTCTGCCTGCTGCCCAAGATCAGCCATATCTTTCTGCATCTGATCGGACTGAGCCCGAACAAGAGAGATGGTCTCGACCGCCTGCACAACTTTTTGCTCACCTTCACCGGCCTTCTTCTGAGATGCATCAGCAAGCTCTGCGGCAGTGGAAGCATTGCGCGCAACTTCAAAAACAGTAGAATTCATCTCATCCATAGCTGTCGCGGCTTCGCTGGCCATGACCGACTGTTCCTCAGCACCTCGGCTGGATTGCTCAACCTGTGCAGCCAGAGCTTCGGAAAAGCTGGAAACCTGATTGGAGACTTCAGTCGCATTGGCTGCGGCCTCTGAAATCATAATATTGTTCTCTTCGATACGCTTCTGCTGCTGCTTGATCTCAGTCATATCGGTAATCATGATAAAAGCACCGAGCATCTTCCCGTCCAGATCAAAAAGAGGAGAAGCGTTCACCAGCACATTACTAGTTCCGCCGCCCTCAACAGGGAGTTCAGCTTCAATATTTCTCCGCGCAGCATTGTCAGCCATAACCTGACCGGCAGTAGTGGGCCTGCTGGATTCGCTATACACAATATCTCCGACAGTCAGGCCCAGATAATCCTGAGGTTTACCCCTCTTACCTACCAGATCCAACATGTCCTGATTCAAGAAAAGGGCTTTTTCGTCAGCATCAGCAACAATGCAGGGAATGGATATACCGTTCAATACGCCTTCGGAAAATCCGAGCTTATTTTTCAATTCCCCGACCATGTGGTCAATGTTCTCGGAAAGATCCTTGAGTTCGCAGACATATTTACCGGTCAATTCAGCCTTGAAATTGCCGTGAGCAATCTCGCTGGTAAAATCGCGAATAATAGCCATGGGTCCGGTTACCAGTTTACGAATAGTAAAAACAATCACACCGACAAGAAGCAAGATCATCACAGCGCCCATGGCAATGAGGATATTGCGTTCCTCGATAGCGGCACGACTCAAGTCGGAAACATAAGCAGACATGCAGACCACCCAGCCAGTGGAAGGCACAACCTGAAACATCTGAACCTTAGCCCGACCTTCCCATTCATATTCGGTCTTGCCCTTAGGAGTTGCAAGGCTATCCCTCACAAACTGATAACTGGTAAAATCTTTAAGGAGAATATCCTGATTCACCTTGTGTGCGATCATTCTCCCGTCACCATCCAGGATGTATGCGTAGCCGTCTTCACCAATAGAAATGTCCCCGATCATACTCTGCGCATATTCCTGCCAGTCCACTGAAGAGAAAAAACCACCCAGAAGCTGCCCCTGCCTGTCACGAACCGGAACGGCCATGACCACAATGAAGCGATCATCCAGCTTGGACTTCAATATTTCGGAAATAGCGAAGGCTTTACCGTTTAAGACTTCCTGCACATATTTACGGGAGCGCAAATCAGCTCCGGCAGCGGACTGACCGTTTTCCTTGATCCCGAAAAGAATCTTTCCATCAAGACCAAAAGCACCGAGAGAGGCAAGCTTGCTGTTGTTCTCAATCTTCTGCCGAAGATGAGTCATTATTCCTTCCCGGACACTTTCATCTGTAAAAGCATCCTGCAGCTCAACATTGCTGGCATAGTCAGCAAGATCACTTTTGGACAGTTCCAAAAACTGCTCCACTTCGTTAACAATTTTATTGTTAAGAACTCCCATATTCTGTTCCTGAATTTCCAGAACAGCTGAATTGGTCATGGAACTGACTACTACCACCAACGAAATAACGGAAATCGACACTATCACAGTAATCAACACTGCAAGAGCGCTATTGATACTCTTAAACTTCATTATTGAACCCCTTAAGATTGTCTATTAACACACGCTATTAATAATTAGGTATGACCATTAATATTCTCATGTTAAAATCATATTATTTTCGTCTGTGTTACATAAATTTATAATTGATCTTAAGTTCGCTCGCGGAACATTCTTGTCTCAAAAAAAAACCCCCACACTGATTTACAGCATGGGGGTTAACGAATGTTACAGTTGTAATCGTATTTCTAATATCAATTCTGCATACGCCCGATAATAGCATCCAATTCCCTAGCCAAACCGGACATCCGGCTGACCGCTTCAGCTGACTCATTCATGGCCTGCGCAGTTTCACCCGCAATAGAATTAATCTCTCCGGTTGAACGGCTGATCTGTTCACTGGCTGCGGACTGCTCTTCCGATGCTGTTGCAATGGAGCGAACCTGATCATTGGTCTCGGAAACCTTATCTACGATATCCTTCAAAACTTCACCGGACTGGTTGATCAGGTCGGTAACATCCATGATGGCTTCAGTTGATTTTTCCGTATTTTCAATGTTTTTGCGGGCACTGGCTTGGATGTTGGAGATATAGTCCCCCACCTCAAGAGTCGCTGTCATGGTTTTCTCTGCAAGCTTGCGAACTTCATCAGCAACTACGGCAAAACCGCGACCGGCATCACCGGCCCGGGCTGCTTCAATGGCAGCATTTAATGCCAGCAGGTTGGTCTGATCGGCAATATCGCTGATAACTCCCATGATGTTACCGATCCCCTCGGCCTGCTTGCCAAGGTCAGACATGTCTTCCTGCAATTGTTCTGACTGTGCACGCACCTTAGTAATAGTCGATACAGCATTGGCAACCATCCGTTCGCCTTCACCGGCTTTTTTCTGAGACTCAAGCGCAAGGTCTGCTGCGGAGGAAGCATTACGCGCAACTTCCAGAACAGTGGAGTTCATTTCATCCATGGCAGTGGCAGCTTCACTCGCCATCACCGACTGCTCTTCAGCACCACGGCTGGACTGTTCAACCTGAGCCGCGAGAGCTTCTGCAAAACTGGAAACCTGATTGGAAACCTCAGTGGCACTTGCTGCCGCTTCGGAAATCATTATATTGTTTTCCTCAATCATGCGCTGTTGGGTGCGAATCTCCGTCATATCAAACCAGATAGCCACAGAACCAAGCATCTGCCCGTCCATGTCGTAAAACGGGGTAGTCGAAACCATGATATTCTTATGAGTACCGGAAAAAGTAGTATATTCTGCTTCCTGCTGAATCTGGCATTCTTCAGCTATTGCCTGCTGGGAAAGAGTCTTCCGGCTCCTGTCACCAAAAAAGAACTCACCCGCAATCATCCCAACCGCATCTTCAACTCTGATCCTGCTTTCAATCAGTTCGCAGATCTTAGAGTTAAGCCAAGCTATCTTTCCATCCGGAGCAACAATGCAGCATGGAAGGACAAGGCCATTAAGAACTCCCTCTGAAAAACCAAGCTTATGTTTCAATTCATCAACCATATGCTCAACATTGAGGGAAAGATCCTTGAGCTCACAAACAAATTTCCCGTTCAATTCCGCTTTCAGATTTCCGGCAGCGATCTCTCCGGTAAAATCCCTGATACTTTCCATAGGCTTGGTCACCTGCATGCGGATAACAAAAACAATCAGCCCAACAAGTATAACGATCAACAGCAGCCCCAGCCCAATAAGAATATTACGCTGCTGGGTAGCTGCCTCGGTCAGGTCGGATTCATAAGCAGACAGGCAGACAACCCAATCGGTAATAGGGACCCTGCTAAAGGAAAGCACTTTTTGTTCCCCTTCCCACGCGTAAGCAAAAAAACCGTTATCCACAGACAGGCTTTTCCTCACAAAGTCGTAGGAAGAAACATCTTCCATAATAAGACTGTGATCTTTATGAGCGATAAAATGACCTTCCCTATCCAGCATAAAAGCATACCCCTGCTTTCCTATACTGATATCACCGATCAATTTATCAATATATTCTTCCCAATTATATACTATAAAGACTCCACCGAAAGCTCTTCCGGTCATATCTTTAATTGGGGCCGCAAATGCCAGGTTATAGCCCTTTGCCCCATCATATTTAAATAAATCCGAAACAGAATAGTCCTTGCCGCCAAGTATTTCTTGAAGATAGGGGCGATTTTTAAGGTTCATACCCTTAAGATTCTCCCCGGAGTTGGTCCACCCGTAGACCACCTTCCCATTGCGATCGATTACACCGATGGCATTGGCTCCTTCATGCTGCTCCAATGCTTCTTTAAGGGATTTGCTGGCGCTGCTCAAAGCGTATGAGTCTACAAACGCACGGTAGTATTCCTTGTTTTTGGAAAGAGTTTTCAAGTTGACAATTGCTCCGGAAACAAAAGTTTCTATCTGCTGCCCGAGCTCATTGTTTAGAACCTCCATATTCTGTTTTTGTATATTGTAAACCGCATTTTTAGTCATTGTATTGACCACAAGGACCAAAGATACAATAGCTACGAACACAACAATGGATATCAACACAGAGATTCTACTATTTATACTATTCAACTTAATCATAACTATTCTCCAAAGCGTTTTAATTTACAAATAACCCCCATACACTTAAAGAAAATAAAGTCAAATACGTAAGTACTTACTGGCAAAAACAACTATTATATCAGTATAATTATCAAAAAAAAGACCCCGTACTGCACAAACAGTCCGGGGCCCTTATAGTATCAGGCGTCTTTATTTTGACTTATTATAATCTTCCAACAACCCATTCATCTTATTGAGAAGTTCACCACGTTCCTGCGCTACTTTCTTCCACTTCTTTTTTTCACTCTTCAAAGCCTCAATGGTATGTAAAAGGTCCTGAATTGTGTTGGCAGGATAGCCGTGCTTGGCATAACTACCTTTGCGAAGCTCCTCATCATTTCTCTGGCGCAGAGCGCGTAACTGGCTGGCTGATAATATCATAACGTATAAGCGGTTAATGGTTCAGGTCAGTACACAAATTACATTCTGACAACTTTCAACGCAAGCAATTATAAAACAATATAAAGGCTCATAAGAAAAAAGTCCGGAAAATTACTTTTCCGGACTTTAAAATTATCAGTCTGTGCACCGGAGCTAAACTAGCCACAAGAGCATGAACTGTAGCTGTACTCAGTTCTGTCGCGATATTCTTCCTGCTTACCCTTGTTCCAACGGTTAACCGGACGGTAGTAACCGACGATACGAGTGTAAACCTCGGCATCTTTACCGCATTCAGGGCACTCGAAATGCTCACCGTAAAGGTAGCCGTGATCTTCACAAACAGAGAAGGTCGGGGTTACCGAAATGTAAGGAATCTTGGTATTGGTCATAGCCTTGATGATGAAGTTCTTCAGTGCGGTGGTATCCGGCACAGCTTCACCGAGGAAGGAATGGAACACTGTTCCCCCGTTGTACAGAGTCTGCAGATCGTTCTGGTGCTCAAGAGCGTACACAACATCCTCGGTAGCGCCTACAGGCAGCAGGGTGGAGTTGGTGTAATACGGGGTATCGCCACCGGAAGTGTAGATATCGGCATAGAGATTCTTATCGATCTTGGCCAGACGGTAACAGGTACCTTCACCCGGAGTAGCTTCAAGGTTGAAGAGGTTACCTGTTTCTTCCTGGAACTGTACAGTCAGGTCGCGCAGATGATGCAGAACCCTCTGCATCAGACGGGAACCGGAGGGAGTATCGATGCCTTTACCCAGCAGGTTGTGGCAGGCTTCGTTACCGCCGATCAGACCGATGGTGGAGAAATGGCCTTTGAAACCGTTCTTCAGGTAACGCTGAGAGAAGGGGAACATGCCGTTTTCAAAATTGGCAGTAACCAGTTTGCGCTTGTACTCCAGAGAATCCTTGGCCTGAGTGGCGTACTCGGTGATCAGGTCGAGGAAATCTTCCTCACCCTGTGCGAGGTAAGCCAGCTTGGGCAGGTTCAGGGTAACAACACCGATGGAACCGGTAAGGTCTCCGGCACCAAACAGGCCACCGGTTTTCTTGCGGATTTCACGCAGGTCCATCTGCAGACGGCAGCACATGGAACGTACGTCCTCGGGGTTGAGGTCGGAATTGATGAAGTTCTGGAAATAAGGTGCGCCGTACTTGGCGGTCATCTGCAGCAGCAGCTCGCCCACTTCGCTTTCCCACGGAAAATCCGGGGTAACGTTGTAGGTGGGAATGGGGAAAGAGAAGATACGGCCATCGGAGTCACCCTCAAGCATGACTTCAACGAACGCACGGTTGATCATCTCCATTTCCTCTTGGTACTCACCGTAAGTGGTATCCTGGAATTCACCACCGATGATGACCGGCTCATTAGCAATGTGCTTGGGCGGAACCATATCAAAGGTAAAGTTGGTGAACGGGCTCTGGCCGCCCCAACGGGAGGTGGTATTCAGGTTGAAAATCAGCTTCTGTACCATCTGCTTCACACGGTCATAATCCAGACCGTCATGACGAACAAAGGGAGCAAGGTAGGTATCAACGTTGTTGAAAGCCTGCGCACCGGCCCACTCGTTCTGGAGGGTACCGAGGAAGTTGACCATCTGTCCGGTGATAGAATCAAAATGGCGGGCCGGACCGGAAGAACAACGTCCCTTGAGACCGAAGCCGTCCAGCAGCAGATCACGCAGGGACCAACCCGCGCAGTATCCGGCAAGACCGAAAGAAAGATCATGAATGTGGAAATAGCCATGCTCGTGAGCAAGTCTGATTTCCTCGGGATACTTTTCAAGGCAGTAACGGGCCTGAACAGCTCCGGACATGTGCAGCATCAATCCCTGAAAGGAATGGCCCATGTTGGAGTTTTCGTTTACACGCCAGTCGGAACGGTCAAGGTAACTTTCAATGGTTCCGGCGATATCGAGGTAGGTTTCATCCTGACGGCGCAGTTCGCGACGTTTTTCGCGATATATGATGTAGCGTTCGGCTACAGAGTAAAGACGGTTCTCCATGAGAACGAGCTGAACCATGTCCTGAACCATTTCCTGTTCAGGAACATCAACATCAGCGAGCTTCTCCTCAACCTTACGGCCAAGGCGCTTGCTCAACAGAGGATCTTTGATTCCGCTGGCTTTCAAAGCTTTAAAAATTGCTTCTGAGATTCGCTCAGTGGACCAGGATTCGAGACAACCGTCACGTTTGAGAATTTGTTTGGGCATTTAATTACCTGTAAAATTTGTCCGCACATATCACCGCCTGCGCCGGAAAAAGAACGCAGAAAAGGAAGCAACCTCCCCAGATTGCAAGCACACGGCTGAACCGTGTCTTATGGTGGTGTGCATTTTGACGCAGGCGACCCGGTAGGCGCGTCCTGCAGGACTTTTGGAACCGGAAAAAAGTCAGAAACATAAAATTCCGGTCAGTTTGAAACGACCTGCCAATCTAAAGTGACATCCACATAACAAATTCATACCTATAAATTTGCCGGGAGCACCGGGCAGGCATACTTCAGGCCGGGGTGCTGGCTCGGGGTAACACAGAATGTTTCCCTGACAGCGGCAGTACCGCCCCGGATTCAAACCGGGTTCCCGACTAATCAGTTTCAATGTGCTCAGAAAGCAGAAACGGATTCCTGAAGTGCTGACGACTTGAAGCAGTCTACCAGACTGATGAATTCGGTCAAGACTCTCTAGACTTTTTCTTACTCAACACCATTCCAGCCTTAGAGCCATATGGGTTAACTCGTGTGGAACAGCAGTTTTCCACAGTTGTTCATTCGCTGTTCATAACCATCTAAGACCTTGATTTAGAGACAAAATCTTCTGCTGATTTTCACACAATTTCAGCCGGACAAAATTGTCCGGCTGAAATATTTTTTCACCTGAAAACAACAGCAGCTTTCTTCTGATTTAATAATTAAGGCGTACGGCACTCTTCACGCAAACCATCAATAAGTGACCGTAGCTCCGCAGCCAGACCTGAAAGGTCTTCAGCAGACTTACGAGTTTTATCCATTGATTTGGTTGTCATCTGCGCCATTTGGTTAATACTCTTGGAAGATGAGTTAATCTGGTCGGAAGAAACGGACTGTTCTTCCGCTGCTGCGGATATGTTGCGAACCTGTCCGGTCACTCCGCCCACAAGAGAAACAATTTCCTCAAGCGCGTCCCCAGCCTGCTCCGCAAGATGAGTGCTATCCAACACAGACTGCGCAGCCTCTTCCATTGATTGAACATTGGTACGCGAACTCTCCTGAATGGCCTCAACCACAAGGGTAACATCACGGGTTGCGTCCATAGTCTTCTCGGCAAGCTTGCGCACTTCATCAGCCACCACAGCAAAACCGCGACCGGCATCCCCGGCGCGAGCAGCTTCAATAGCAGCATTAAGCGCCAACAGGTTGGTCTGATCGGCGATATCGCTGACTACAGACATAATCCGCCCGATATCCTCAACCCGTACATTCATATCATTGAGATTTTCCTTAAGCTGCTCACTCTGTTCCCTGACACTGAATATGGAGTTAATGGCTTTGCCGGTCATTGCCGCACCTTTAGTGGCGGTATCCATAGCTTCTCCGGCACCGACAACAGCATCGGAACAACTGCGGGCCACATCCTGTATAGAGTGAGTCATCTGGTCGAGAGCGGAGGTTGATTCAGACAGACTGCTCTGCTGTTCACGGGCTCGTTGACTGGACTCCTCAACATTAGTGCTGATCTCTTCTGATGCATTTGAAAGACCGCTGACTATCTGCTCAAGATTGCGGACTACATCGAGCACTCCCTGCCTGCGTGCATCTTCAGCTTCCTTCTGAGCCTCACTCAAACCAGCAAGAGCCTCATGTGCAGACTGAGCCTCACGCTCTGCAACGGCAGTAGCTTCTTCAACTTTCTTCTTATCTTCCTCAATAACATGCATGAGCCCGTTATACGCTCCGGCAAGATCGCCCAGTTCGCCGTTTCCGTTTTGCTCTATACGATGAGTAAGATCGCCTTTCCCAGCTTCAAGATTTCGGCTGGTCATAGAAATTTCACCGATAATCCTACGCAGCGGTTTTATAATCATCACCCGGCTAAGCAAAATAAGCAGCAGACCGATCAACGCCACAACCCCGCCCAGAACAGAGACCACATAGACTGCCTTCTGCTGAAGCAGATTGTAACTTTCAGCCTGTTCCGTACGGATGGACGATTCCAACTCCGTGAGCTTTTCCCTTGCGTCTTCCATGGACTGCATGGACTTCTTCATCTCAAGGCTGGTGTTGTAGTAGGCTTTGAAAATATCCAGGTATTCTCCGGTCAAAGAGACAATTGATTTAAATAGTCGAGCCTCGCGCCCACTGTTGAATAAAGGAGCAAATTGAGGATATGAAGCGCCCATGCTTGAATCAGGGTCAATACCCATTACTTTTTCGATATCAACGATCAAGCCGGATCCGCTTGCTGCATCTTTATAAAGAATGAAATCTTTCGCCATTTCCTGAAAACCGAGAGGCTTGTTAAGCAGGATGGCTGCAGCCTGTTGTTTAGCAGTAAGTTCATTCAACCCGTCCATGGAATCTGCAAGAGAACGGGCTAGCTGCTCGTAGTCCTGCCCTCCATACTGAGAAAGAACCTGCTCTCGTAAAATGGTAATATTTTTATCCTGCTTCCGTGCTGTACGGGCAATGCTTTTCTGCAAGGAAATGGCCTGCCCCAAAATTTCGACGGAGATTTCACGCAATCTTTTTACATGCCCTACTCCATCATTAAACTGGCCTTGAAACTTTTGAAAGCCACGGTCAAAGCTATTAAACGAACTTTTCAGAGCCGCGATAGATGCTACCATCTGCGCATCCACACCAGAGCTTGCAACAGCATCCAGTCTTTCATTCATGCTCCGGCTCATCTTTCTGTAATTCTGTAGAACTTCCGGCTCTGCGCCCTTTTCTTTCATGGACAGCTCTTCACGGTGGGTTAACCAGTCAAGAGCTTCAGACTGCGCCTCCATCCCAATGCTTATTATCTCATCCAGATTATTGCGATCTTCCATTTTTTCAGTCAATTCCTGCAAAGTATAAATGGAAACACCACCCAGACACAAAGCGCAAAACAGGAAAACCATCATTCCTGCTACTATTTTATGCGATAATTTAAATGTATATTTCATTCCCCGCCCCTTCTATATAGAAAACGACTCTCATTTTCATTGTGTGAATATAATTGACATGACTCAAAACAATTTCAGCAGCAGTAATGAAAATGAGAACGCTTTTCAACTAAAATCGGTTATTAAAATCAAAATACGAGCAGTCCTGATAAAAAAATCCCGCAATCTCGAAGATTGCGGGATTCATAATTACGCACAAAAGTTTTCCACAATTGTTCATAAAATGTTCGTAAACCTAAATACGACTCCTAAAAAGCTCCATTCATCTTCTCAATGCAGCCGAGCAGAATCACTTTTTCCTCTTCAGAAAATTCAGAAGTTAACTCTTCAATGAGCCGTAAGTGAAGGCGGTCATGCTCTTTGAACATTTCCTGTCCACTCCCGGTAAGTTCAACAATGATGGAGCGGCGATCGGTCTGGTGCGGCTTGCGGCAGACAAACTCTTTATCCTCAAGGCGATCAACCAGCACAGTCAAAGTCCCGGTGGTTATACCCATACGCTGGGCCAGTTCCTTCATACGCATAGCCTTATGAATGCCAAGCACCTCAAGAGTATGCATCTGGGGCAGGGTCAGTCCTTTTTCACGGACTACATCATGCTCCCACGAAGAAAGCTTTTCGTAAAATTCAATCACCGCATGGTTGAGCTTATCGAGCACATCCACCTCATATCTTAAATAGTTGTATAACTGTAAACCGCGAACGCTATGGTCATCACCCCGGCTGTTCTCATTACCAGCGGCTCCACCCAATCCTGTTCAAGTGTGCGTACAAATGATGCCGCCCGGTAAATGGCATAGATCACTGCCGCAAGCGCAATGCCTGTTCCCACGGCATAGCTGGCGAACACCGCAGTTCCCTTAAAAACACTGCCGGAATCAAGGGCGTACTTATACATGATTGCTACAGTAGGGCACGGCACAATCATATTCACAAACCCGATGGAAAAAAGTCCCCAAAAGGTAACGCTTCTTAAGGCTGTTTTTCCGTGACTGCATGAACATCCGCAACTGTGATGGGAATGACTGTGATCATGGTCGTGGTGATGGTCATGGTCATGGTGGTCATGATGGCCATGTTCCCCGTGATCATGATCGTGGTCATGGTCATGGCTATGCAGCAGTTCCGGCTTGATAATCAGGATTGCCCCCAGAATCACCAGAATCACCACGGTTATGATGTCCACGATGTATGTCAGCGAGTCAGGGATGGTCAAGGATATAGACCCCAGAGTAAGCCCGATACCGAGACAGGCGAGAGTCGTCCCCAAAATAAACGCACTGGTCAATGAGAAGACCCGCTTGCCATTCTTCTCTCCGTAAACAAAAGGAGCCAGCACCAGCCATGAATGACCGCAAGGGTTGATCCCGTGAATGAGGCCCAAAAACAGACTGGACTGCATGGCAACTAGAAAAATTGAATCAAAATCCACTTTGAACTCCATATAGTTTGATGATCAAATTAAACTCGTTTCAAGCTACTTATCTCCAACTTAATTTGATTGTCAAACTATTTGTCCGTCGAAATAAAAACCCCACAAAAAAAAGGCCCGTCCGAATTTAACCGGACGGGCTTGTAAGCACTATTTTTAGCATTAAAAAGCTACCTTGCTAACTCGGCAAATGAACCGCGCAGTAAACCAGCAAGATCATGCGGGCTAAGCTCGATATCCAAGCCGCGCTTGCCACCACTGACGTAGATGGTTTCAAAGCCTTCTGCTGATGAATCAATTACGGTGGGCAAAAGCTTTTTCTGACCCAGCGGACTTACCCCGCCAACCACATATCCGGTAGTCCGTTCAACCAGCTTTACGTCAGCCATAGCTATTTTCTTAACCTTCACGGCCTTTGCGAGCGATTTCAGATCGAGCATTTTCATAACCGGAACTACTGCGACAAAAAGATCTTTCCCACTTCCGGCTACCAGCGTCTTGAAAACCCGTTCAGGATCAACGCCCAGCTTTTCCGCTGCTTCCTTGCCGTAAGCCTCGGCAGAAGGATCATGTTCATATTCGTGGACTTTAAACTTTATTTTATTTTTCTTAGCTATATTAATTGCAGGTGTCATAGGGGGCTTTCTACACAAGGAGGGTAAGGCTTGGCAAGACAGCTTAGACCAGCATTTTGTCCATGAAACCCTGCGGGGAGATTTCATCCAATTGCAAACCATAATGGTTACTCAACTGCACAACCTGTGGAGGTAACAGCCCGCAACGATCAAGCAAATCATTATTCATAAACAGGTCTGCAACCTTGCCGTCGAACTGTTTCCTTCCATTCTCAAGGCAAATGGCCCTTGAACAATTTTCAACCACAAAATCCATATCATGACTGATGATCACTACTGTCCGTCCTGACTCCCTGAGCCTTCGTATTTCGCTCTCAAGCATCGAAATTTCACGCGGATCAAGTCCGGCAGTGGGTTCATCAAAAACCACTATTTCCGTATCCATTGCCAGAACCGAGCCCATGACCAGACGTTTTCGTTCACTGAAACCAAGATCATGCGGATTACAATCCTTCAATTCCTGTAGCCCCAGTGAAGACAAAAATTTATCGCCCAGTTCTTTAATACGCTCAGTCTCATAACCTAAGTATTTCGGCCCGAAAGTGATTTCGTCCCATACTGTTGGCTTGCAGATCTGATCATCGGGATTCTGGAAAAGCATGGCGACCATTCCCGCCAGCCGGGAAACTTTCTCATCAACTGTTAAAATGCCATTCACTTTTACACTGCCGCTGGTTGGATGCAGAAGTCCATTGAAATGACGCACCAGTGTGCTTTTACCGGAGCCGTTATGACCAAGCAATGCTACGGTTTCGCCCTGATTCAGAGTTAGCGAAATATCTTTAAGGGCCTCAACACCGGACTCGTAACTGAAAGAAAGATTCGTTACCTCAATTGTCATCACGAACCTCCAGACCTTCAACAACTTCAGCGAAGGTCGTTGCCAGCGCCCGCCCTTCTGCCCAACATGAACGCTTCCGGGCCAGTTCAGAAACCTTGCTGAAACGGGTCCATTCTAAACCGATTCCCTTGAGCAACGGAGAAACAAGAACCTCGGCAGGCGGCCCGTCCAGAACGACCCTACCCTCGTGCATGGCTATAACCCGATCGGCATAAACAGCGATACTTTCCAAACGCTGCTCGGCGAGGACTATGGTTTTCCCCTTACTGCGCAAGCCGTCCAAAATCTCAAAGACCTGTCGCGCAGCCAAGGGATCAAGAAAGGTGGTCGGTTCATCAAGAACAAGAACAGGTGTATCGCAGGCGAGAGCTGAAGCAAGAGCGACTTTCTGCAATTGTCCTCCGGAAAGATGATGCGGAGAACGTTCGGCAAGATTTGAAAGCCCCGTCAAACCCAATGCTTTATCAACGCGCTCTATAATCTCATCACGATCCACACCCCGATTTTCAAGGCTGAAACCGACTTCCTCGGCAACAGTAAAGCGAATACCCGAAAGCTGCCGTTCGGGATGCTGCATGACTAAGGCCACGAATTGGGACAATTCTGCCAAGGGAGTGTCAGAAGTATCTTTATCGCAAACACGCACATTGCCTTCAAACTTACCATGATAAAGCTGAGGGACGGCTCCGCACAGGGCGGTGCAAAGCGTTGATTTGCCGCTGTTGTTGGCTCCGATCAAGGCTACGAACTCCCCTGAGCCGATTTTCAGATTCAGATCATGCAAGACAGGAGAAGCCGATGAAGCGTAGCTGTAAGTAAAATTTTTAATCTCAATATGCGACATAACGATAAAGCACTGTTTTATAGATCAGGAGCAACACGCAGAGCAGCAACATCAAACGTCTGACAATCCGTTGCGCCGAGGAATCAGCTACCACCCGTATGGAGGTTCGCGCTCCCTTTGCGCTGAATCCACGCAATTCAAGGGCAATGGCCCGTTGTTCAATCTCGGCAAAAGCACCAAGAATCAGGGGGGAAATCAATGGTGCAATAGAACGCGCCCTGTTTAGAAAACTCCCTTCAGAATCAAGACCGCGCGCCCTTTGCGCATCTTGAATAGTCTTCACCCGTGCCCGCATAGCCGGGAGCATGAGCAAAGGGCTACCGCAGACATAGGCAAGTGATGACGGCAAACCGGACTGAATCAAAGAAGTGATCAAATCCGCCGGATCAGTATTGAAAACAAAAATTAACGAGGCGGTTAGAACTGTAGCCAATTGCAGCAGGATAGTTGCAGCGAAGGCCAACCCTTCGGAGTAAACAGAAATTCCGTGATATGAAACCAAGACACTGCTGTTACCGGGATAAAGCAGCCCATGAATCGGAATCATAAACAGGGCTATGGGCAGCAGGGTACGCCAGACAAATTTCCAGACCCGACCCGCGACTCCGGCCATAAATGACAGTACCACATTCAAAAGCAGCAACACCGCATCAGGCCAAGGACCGCCCGGAGCACAATAAACCGCCCCCCCCGTGAGCAGCACAAATGCAAGCTTGCTCAGGGGGTGGACGGAATGGATATAGGATTCTCCCTCATTGAAAAGGGAAGTACTTTCATTCGACAAAGACTTTTCCCTTATGCCTTTGCCAGCGCAGGAAAACGTGCAGCTGTTCTTGCGGGAAGGCTCTTCACAATTCCCCAGACCAGCACGGCAGTGGCAACCTTGTCGATAACATTGGTAGTGAACACGGTCACAACAACAGAACCGAACAGATCACGGCCCAATGCAAGCAGGTAAGCCATGGCAAAATCAGCACCGCTTCCGGTAATACCGCCGAACATGTAGAGGCGAATGGGCACGGCAACAACAGAGTTGAAAACAGTAATGATCAGACCGGCGATAATGGCGGTCCACCATGTTTTAAACATACCCATACGGGCGCAGACACCGGCAGCGATACCGATAACCATTGCTACCGGGGCAAAAGCGGCGGCCACGGGGGAAGAAATAACACCCCAGATCAGGTTGGTGATAAGTCCGGCAAGTCCGCCTGCCCATGGTCCGGCGAGCACACCCACCATAACGGTCCCGATGGAATCAAGAAAAATCGGCAGCTTAAGCAAAGAGACAAGCTGACCTACAGCAATGTTGATGACGATTGCAACTGCAATCAGAACCCAAGTAAATGTTGTAAAATCCTTTTTAATCTGCTCGCTAACACCCATCCCACTCACTCCTTACTTGCTGGTTTGTGATTTGATTTCCAGTTCCGGATAACCGGTCTGGGGGTCGAAACTTCTCAGAAAGGAATATTCCGGAAAGAGTGCCAGCACTATTTCAGCGGTGGTGTAGACTCTGCTTCCCTCCATCAGATGCGCACCGATGGTTTTGCCTTCCCCGTCGGATATGGCGATATGAAAATGGGAGCCATGCCGGGAAAGCACCCCGGTCAGGGATACTATCTCAAAATGCCCGTTGAGTTCCGTGCTTTCTCCCTGATTAGCAAAACGCAGGACGGCATTGGTCAGACTGCCCACACAGGTCAGCACACATGCGGCTTCAATTTCCCGTTCCTGCGCAATACGTTCCAGTTCAAGCAGGATATCCTGCCCCGGCTTGAATCTGATCGCCAATGGCTCCATACAACAACTCCATTCCTGATTAAGATTGACCATTCCTTTAAAGGAGTTACAAATACATCACCATTTCAAATACTTCCAATCGGAATTAGAAATATATTAATCCAACATGCATTCAGGGAAACTATAACTCCGCTAATAATAAAACCCCACCGGCATCGCCGACGGGGTTCCTATATATTGAGTAAGGCAGAAAACCTGCCCGGATTTTAATTATTCAGAAACAGTCTGAGGCTGTCCCTGAGCTGCGCCTTTGTAGAACACAGGGATATCATCGCTACCCAAAACGTTTCTACGCATCTGGACTTCGGGAAGTTCAGCCCAAGCACTTCTGTTGGAGAAGTAGAAGAACACACCCATTGCTACCCATACAACCATGCACCAACGGGAAGCTTCACTGATATAAGCCGGGGATCCGGGGATAAGCAGCAAAACGATGCAGAGTACGGAAGCAAGGGTTCCCATGCCGCAGCAGAACAGCTTCAAAGAACGCTGGTCAACACCGGTAGAACCGAGGATTACGCGGCGTGCAGCAAGGCAGGAGAACAGGTAACCGATACCGGTACCAACGGAACTCATATCAACAATCCAGACAATAACGGAACGTCCGGCAAAAGGAGTGAGCAGTACGATGGCGATGGTGAACAGGATTGCTTTGTAGGGTGTGCGGTACTTGGGATGGATATCGCCAAACCAGGAAGGCATGATGCCTGCGCGAGACATACTCAGCAACAGACGGGAGGTAGCGATGTAGAAACCGTTAATCCCGGTACAAACCGCGCCCATAACCGCACAGGCCAGAACTACAGCACCAAGCTTACCGAAAGCCATAGCCGCAACTTCACCTGTGGCCCATGCAGTACCTCCGGCAGCGCGCATGGCATCCATCTTAGCCAGCATTTCAGGAACAGGAATGGCAACACCTACAGCAAGGGTAACCAGAGCATAAAGAACGAAACCGCACAGAATCGCAATGATCATGATATTACGTGCGTAGGAAGGCTCGAAGGTGAATTCTTCAGCAGCCTGCGGAACAGTATCAAATCCAGCAAAAAGAAAGGGGGAAATTGCAAAAATGATCAGCACACATGAAATCATGGAACGGTGCTCGGCAAAAAGCGGGAGCAGGTTGCCGACTTCTGCAGTTTCAAGGGAAGCGGAACCTGTGAAAAGGGAAACAATACCGAGAGTAAGCAGGAAAGTCAGCATAACCTGAAACTTACCCGCAAAGCTGTTACCACGGTAGTTCATCCAACCGAAAAGTAAAGTTGCGAAAGTCATAAGAATTACTTCGCCTGTGTATACCTGCCACCCGGCGATGGAATACAAGGCCCCAAACTCAAAGACCCCTGGAAAAAGGAAACGGAAAATTAGAGCAAGCGCGGCAACGTCAATGCCGATGATGGCTATATACCCGAGCACAAGTGCCCACCCGCAGACAAAAGCCGCAGACGGTCCAAAGCCGACATAAGCATATGCAAAAGCACCGCCGGCAACAGGGGCATACTTAATCATATAGCTATAGCTGATTGCTACGAAACAAATAAGGAATGCGCCGACACCAAAGCCGATCAGGGTACCCAGAATACCGGCCTGCGGAAGGAACATATCACCGGGGAGAACAAAACACCCCCAACCTACGATTGACCCCAGTGCCAGTGCCCATACCTGAGCGGGCGACATTGATTTTTCTAATTCCAGTTTTTCTTGTGACATCAGATTATCTCTTTGTTTTATGAGTTCACGGCAGACTTCCCCTGAAATTCAAGGTGTCCAACCCCGGCAGTTGTTCCTCCTCGAACATTGTCCGGCAACTGCCTGCTGCCGCGTTCCGGTCTGCGAATGATGGTTGCTCCATCAGCCCATAAACCGGACACATTCCGCCATGATTCTGCTAAAGCAGCATGGCCCTCCTCTCCTTTGCAAAGAGCGAACGATATCTGTACACTTTCAATCAACCTGATTCAGCAGCCCTACCAAAAGCCGCTTCACCATTTTAGCAAACAGGGTGCCAATTCGTGAAATTCTTCACCATCGATTTAATATTCAGAAATAACTGGTTATTTTTTTAGAATCATCATTATTACCAATAGCACCGATTTAATATTTTTTTATTTTTCGAAAGTTTTTTTTCCTTTCTTATAAATTTCTTTAATTCTCCTAATCCACTTTCAAAAGCAGCCGATTACTCACCCGCGCAGAGGGAATCATTGACTTAATCAATCAAATCAGGACGATACCCGAAAACATCCAATTTCATCATCCAAAATGGCTGAAAAGGCACTCCCTTTGCAGTCCAAAAGATCGTTATTTTTTTCATTAAGGAGTCCCCCATGGCCAAAGATAAACGTACCCAACTCATCGAACAGATTATTAAGCTGGAACTGGATATGTTCCTTGCCGTTAACAACCGTGGCGGCACCTCACTTTGTCAGGAACGTCCGGAATCATTTCGCATAATGCGCAATATGACCCACTCGGTCCTCCCGTATGAGTACCTTGAATCCTATCTTGCGGACCTTGAGCAAGCCGTAATCGACAAACGCAATCTCATGACCGAGAAATATGCGCTCATGGAAGGTCTCATCCCGAAACAGAACAACTCCCCGGCAATTACCGAAATCGTATCTATGGAAAGTGAGTGGCGCAAAGAAGTTGCCGCCCAGTTCCCTCGTTCAGTGCATCCTGACGGTCACCAGTCATTCTGCCTATATCTCGGCAGCGAACTGCAGACCTATTCCCCCAAAACCTTGGATATATATCTTGCCTACGCCCAGTCCGTGCAGGAAAAACACGGTAACCTCGTGCGCGAAAGATACGAAATACTTATGAGAATGCTGGGTTACGAATCCCTGACCCATTGTGAAGAATCCATAGCCAAGCCCGTAAAGTAAATTTTCATGTTTGATTCACCCCACACCCTTGTATTCCTGCTCTGGCTGATCGGCGGATTTGTATCCGGGGTCAGCGGTATCGGCGGGGCCATGGTCGCTGTTCCGGCAGCGGCCATGTTCATTCCCATGCAGGAGCTGGTGCCTCTTGCCTGCCTGCTGAACGTAATCATGGACGGATCCATCGCTGCCATGCATTTCCGTCATTGCCGTTGGCCTGCACTCAAACCGCTTTTGGTCGGGTCCGTTCCCGGAGCCTTTGCCGGACTGTATATCCTGACCTTCGTTTCCAGCTCCATCCTGCAAGGAGCCGTTGGTGCGCTGCTCATCTACTATGTGTACTGGCAGCTGACCTTCAAGGTCGAGAAAACTCACCCGGAATCATGGTCGCGAGGCAGTGCCGCCGGATTCGGGGCCAGTCTGCTCGGCACCGCCATATCCTTTGACGGGCCGCCCATCGGAGCCTACGGACTCTACGTTGGCTGGCAGCCGCGCGTTTTCCTCGGCACCCTCGGCGTATTCTTCGTAATCAGGGCCACCTTTACCTGCGTACTCCAAGCCGGGGCCGGACTGATCACACCCACGGTAATCGATTACGCCATCTACGGAGCACCGGCTACGCTCATCGGAACCATGCTGTCCTTTCCGGTAATCAAGCACATCAATCAGGACCTGTTCCGCAAAGTGCTCATGACCGTAATCGCTTTAGCGGGTGTAGTTTGTTTAATCAGATCCTTTCTGTAAATTACCCCGGCGAAGCCCTAATAAAATTTTTAGGAGAGTCCAGAGAACCCTTTTCCAAAAGGGTTCTTTGGTCCCCGAAGGGCCGCCGGAGGCATCCTAATAATCGTCCTCGATTCCAAGCTGCTGAATCTTGTAGCGCAAACCGGCTCCGGTTATCTGCATAATCCGGGCGGCCTTGGCAACATTACCGCCCGTTACTTTAAGCACATTCCTGATGCACTCGGTCTCATACTGCTGCACACAGCTTTTGAGCGGCACCACGCTGTTGCGCTTGATCATATTGTAATCAAAAAAATTCTTTCCAAGCATAGAATCATTAACCTGCTGCGGAGCCGCCACTTCAGAATGCGGAGCAGTTGGCATGAATGATTTCGCGCAAGCTTCACGAAAATGACGGGGCAGATTATCCACGCCAATGGAAGTGCGACTGCCCAGCAAAGCCAGACTACCCTCAATAACATGCAATAATTCACGCACGTTACCGGGCCAATCATAATCAAGAAACATCTGCACCACGTCCGGCTCTACCCCGATCAAACCGGGGGAAATTGTCTGCTCCGAACGGGCAATGAAAGAGCGGATAAGCACAGCCAGATCTTCCTTGCGCTCCCGCAATGGAGGAATAGCAAGACCAACCACAGCCAGACGATAAAAAAGGTCACTGCGCAGAATGCCTTCACTTACAGCATTGAGAGGTGCTTCGTTAAGAATGCTGATTACCCGCACATCCACGGGGATTTCCTTTTGCGAACCGAGCCTGCGCACACGCTTTTCCTGCAAGACACGCAAAAGCTTGGCCTGTAAGCCCAGAGGCATGGAATTAAGCTCATCAAGCAGCAAAGTCCCGCCGTTGGCTTCCTCAAACAGACCGGGTTTGTCAGGGGCATCGGTGTAAGCACCTTTTGAGGTACCGAAAAGGATTGCTTCGAGCAGGTTTTCAGGGATGGCTGCGCAGTTCTCGGCAATGAAAGGCTTCTCGCGGCGATCACTCTCCATGTGGATGGCCTGTGCAAAAACTTCCTTACCGGTGCCGCTCTCACCCCAGATCATGACATGAGAAGAAGACTTGGCAGCAGTGCGGGCCTCGGCCAGTACTTCACGCAGGGAATCATCCTCACCGACAAGGGAGTCAAAGGTATAATAGGTGTAATCTTTATCGCGGGATGCAGCCTTGCGAGATCTTTTATTGCTACCGCCCAAAGGTACGGAACCGGTCCAAAGAGTAAAGGTAATAACCCCGTCCTTGCGCCCCTGATCATAGAGAGGAAAGAAATCGGAAACAGTACCGGCAAGGTAATTATTGGTGGTCTTGTAGAGATAGCTTTTGCGCAGGATGGGTTCACTCTTGCGCAGACATTCCACAGTTGGAATGCAATCCAATTCATGGGGCACGTAAAGCTTGGTAATATGCTGCCCTTCCACATGGATTCGATTAAATCCGTCCGCCCTGCGCTGGATGGGATTCATATACTCGCAGTAACCTTCTGCATTCACAACCGCCACGCCAAGCCCCAGATCATCCCAGATGGCCGTCATCTCAGGAGTGAGCATACTCCGGCGGCTGACATTAAAAAACTTGTCCTTGCTAAAATACATTTTTCACAACCTCTCTCTTTACCCGGTAAAGCCGGACTTTGCTTGAATCTCCGGCTGCTGATTGGGTCGATAAATAAAAAAATATTTTTTAGCAAACCAAAATTTCTTTTAAAAAAGAAAAATTTCTTTCTTTTCGTGTTTTCTGACACTCCATATTTACTTTCTTGATTGTGAGCAATTAAACACTATAATTGCAGTGTGTTGTATACATTTTTCATCTCAAAAAACATCTCTGGCACAGCCCGTGCTAGTGACGAAATTAACAAGCGAGCGAATCGCACTTTCAATCTACCTAAAAGACCAAAAACAATAGCACAATCACAGGAGATGGAAATGAATACTACTCTGTCTGCAAAAGAAGAACCCCAGACTGCCGCAGGTTACGGCATCAATTGGGATACAGCTGAAGACCGCGTCAAAGAACTTAAAGATTTTCTCATGAACGCTCCCCAGATCATGGATCCCGAGCGTCTCAAGTTCCTGAACGAAGTATATGAAAAACATCAGGGTGAACCTGTAGTATATATCCGCGCCAAAGTTTTCGAACGCGTACTGACCCACAAAAAAATATTTCTCGACGGCAACCCCATCGTAGGTACCCTTACAGGTGTCCGCGCAGGTGTATACGCATACCCTGAATGGAACGTCTCCTGGATCAAAGAAGAAATGCAGATGGCCAAAATGGCCTCTCTCGGCGAAATGAAAATTCCCGCAGAGACTCAGGAACTGCTCGAAAAGACCTACAAGCTCTGGAAAGGCCGCACCTGCATCGACCAGAACAACACCATGTACAAGGAAAAATACGGCGAAAGCGCTAAGAAGTACGCCAAAGCAGGCATGTACTACGAAAACGTTTCCGTTGCTTCCGGTTCCGGTATTGCCGACTACGGTCTGGTACTGAACAAAGGTATCCGCCATCTCATCGAAGAAGTTCGTACCCGTCTCACCGAGACCCCGAACATCCTTGCAAACAGGGACAAAATCGATCTCTACCGTTCCATGCTGATCACCTTTGACGCGGTAATCAAACACTCCCACCGCTACGCTGATCTCGCAGAACAGACCGCAGCAGATGAGTCCGATCCTAAAGTAAAAGCAGAACTGCTCGAAATCGCAGAAATCTGCCGCCGCGTTCCCGAACACCCGGCCCGCAACTTCCGTGAAGCTATCCAGTCCTTCTGGTTCACCCACCTCTGCGTGGCAACCGAGCAGATGGCTTGCGCTGTTTCCCCCGGTCGTTACGGTCAGTACATGTACCCCTTCTTCAAGAAAGACATTGATGAAGGCAATCTGACCCGTGAACAGGTTCTGACCATGCTCAAGTTCCAGTGGATTCGTCACCTCGAACTGGGCGAATATCAGGGTAACTCCTACGCACTGACCCTTTCCGGTCACACCGGACAGTCCATGACCATCGGCGGCGTAGACAAAGACGGCAACGATGCTTCCACCGAACTGGAAGAGCTCATGCTCGAAACCCAGATTCAGATGAAGAGCATTCAGCCTACCCTGACCCTGCTTTACCATCCGAAACTCAAAGAATCCTACATGCAGAAAGTTGTTGAGTGCATCCGCGGCGGTTCCGGCCAGCCCCAGATCCTGAACAACAACGTAGTTATCCAGCGTACCCTTGCCCGTTTCGCACAGTACCCTGACGGTATCACCCTTGAAGATGCACGTAACTGCGGTAACTACGGCTGCGTATCCACCGGCGTTTGCGGCAAAGGCAGCTTCATCACTCAGGAAGATCAGCCCTGCCTCGCAAAAGTAGTCGAACTGGTGCTCAACAACGGAAAATGCCCCGTGACCAAGAAAATGGTCGGCGCAGAAACCGGTGATCCCACTACCTTCGAAACTTTTGAAGACCTCTACGAAGGAGTAAAAGGACAGCTGGACAACCTGTTCCGCATCTCCCGTGCTCACTCCGATCTCAGCCAGATGGCACGCCTGCAGGTTGTACCGAGCGTATTCCGCTCCGCTATGTACGATGGCTGCATTGAGAAAGGTATGTGCGAAGAAGCAGGCGGAACCCGCTACCCGCAGGTTAACCCCATCATGACCGCAGGTGTTGACGCTGCCAACTCCATCCTCGCCATCAAGCACCTTGTATACGACACCAAGGCTGTAACCATGGAAGAGCTGATTCAGGCACTTAAAGCCAACTTCGAAGGTTACGAAGAACTGCGCCAGATGTGCTTCGATGCTCCCAAACACGGTAACGACTACGAAGACGTACAGGCATTCGTACAGCGTTTCTACCGCGATGTTGACGCAATTCACCATGCTCAGGGACCGGACTGCTTCGGACAGCGCACCCCGCTCGATGCTTACTCCCTGTCCTACCACAACTACTTCGGCGGCATGATGGGCGCACTGCCCAACGGCCGTAAAGCAGGCGTGGCTCTTACCGACGGCAGTGTTTCCGCAATGCCCGGTACTGACAAGGAAGGTATCACCGCACTGATCAAGTCCGGTGCTGAAGCAATCGACACAGTCCGCTACGGCGCGAACCACTTCAACGTGAAGTTCTCCCCCTCCGTGCTGGAAGGTCCTCAGGGTGCTAAGACTCTGATCTCCCTGATCAAGACCTACTGCGACTTCGGCGGCTCCCACATCCAGTTCAACTGCGTAAGCTCCGATACCCTGAAAGATGCGCAGCAAAACCCGCAGGACTACTCCGACCTCATCGTCCGTGTTGCAGGCTTCAGTGCCTACTTCACCAGACTGGACTGCGGCGTACAGAACGAAATCATCAAACGTACTGAATACGACGCAGGTCGTTGCTAGATATGATGCGCTAACGCGCTTTTGATAGAAGATTTCGCCTCCGGCGGCCAAAGGGTCCGCGACCCTTTGGAATCCCGATTAGGGCTTTGCCGCCGGGGGCGATTAATCAAACATAATTTTTAAAACCGTTTTCCCACATAAGGCCGGACTGGATCATAGCAGAATCGACCTTACAACAAGGCGAAGCCCTAATAAAAGTTTTTGGGATTCTTAAACCCTTTTCACAAAAAGGGTTTAAGGCTCCCGGCAGGGTCGCCGAAGGCAAGGATGCTACTATGTCACAAGGAATGATCTACAATATTCAGCGTATGTCACTTCATGACGGACCGGGACTGCGCACCACCGTTTTCCTGAAAGGCTGTCCGCTGACCTGCTTATGGTGCAGCAACCCCGAATCACAGCAGGTAAAAGCGCAGATGATGTGCTTTACCGACCTGTGCACCGGATGTGGAAAATGCGCTGAAGTCTGTCCCAACGATGCCGTCATTGAGATTGAAGGCAGGTTCGGGCGCGACACTGAAAAGTGCACCAACTGCGGGGCATGTACTGAGAACTGCGCGGGCAAGGCCCGTGAAATGTCCGGCAAGATCATGACCGTTGAAGAAGTTATGGATGTTGTCCGCAAAGACGCACTTTTCTACGACAACTCCGGTGGCGGGGTGACTTTCGGCGGAGGCGAACCGACCTCCGGCGGACAATTCTTCCTTGATATGGTCGAAGCAGCGGTAAATGAAGGCTACCACGTGACCGTAGATACCTGCGGTTACTGTCCCGAAGAACGTTTCGATAAGACCATTAAACTGGCAGATCTCTTCCTGTTTGACTGCAAGCACATGAATCCGGAAGAGCACAAGAAACTGACCGGGGTGGATAACGCAATCATCCTCCGCAACATGGGTGCGGCACTTTCCTCAGGCAAGGAAGTGCGCATCCGCATGCCGCTTATGCCGGAGATGAACGACTCCGAAGAAAACATAGCAGCCATGGCTGAATTCCTGAAAGGATACGGACGGGACAAGGTGGAAGTAATGCCCTGCCACGCATTCGGCCGCAATAAGTACGCTGCATTGGGCTGGAAATATAAAATGGACCGGGAATACACCCCGGAACAATTGGATGTGGTTTTCAAACGCTTTGCCGATCACGGCTTGAAAACCGAGATCATCTAGTTTTTTTTACGGCGCAAAGAAATGAACTGTTCAATGACTGAAAAGCTGATCTGCGAATCCACCGGGCGCAATGCCAAGGAGCTTTACGGTAGCGATGCTATGTGCTGTTCCGAAGCTGTGTTCTGGACCATCAATCATGAATTCGGCGGAGGTCTGAGCAAAGAAACAGCAATTGCGCTGAGCAAAGGTTTCTGCGGCGGTATCGGTGACGCAGGCTGTATCTGCGGAGCCCTGTCCGGCGCGGTTATGGGGTTATCCCTGATCCTCGGCAAAGGTCCACTCCCCGCTGGCGAGGATCAGGTTCGTTCCCTTTCCAAAGAACTGCACGACCGCTTTATGGCTGAACACGGATCAGTCTGCTGCCGTATCTTAAGCCGGGACCGCGACCATGAAGCAGAAACCAAAGGCGTATGCCTTGATTATGTAGAGTCCGCAGCATCCATCTGCACCCATTTGCTCCTTACCCCGGAAGCAGTGGTTCAGAATGAAGAATGCGACTCCACACCGTTCATGAAAGACTCAACAGCGGGTCAAACCGCTTTGATATAATCAAAACATTAATGGAGAGAGAATATGTTTAATGTAACTGTTCCCGAAGAGATGCTCGAAAAGCTCCGGGATATGCTTGAAGACGAAGATGAAGAAAGCTGCGTTCGCCTGAGAGAATACAAAGTAGGCGGCGGCTGACACGCTAAAATCGTGCTCGGTCTGGGCATTGACGAAGCGGATGAAGATGATGACGTACAGATTGAAGTCAGCGATGTTCCCTTTATCGCCGAAGAAGACTTCCTCACCAAATACGGAAAAGACTTTTCCCTCTCTTTCAGCGAGAACAAGGAAGTAGTACTGACAGCACTCAGCGCATAACTCCTTGACAGAACCATATACCCCTAAGCGAAAACTCCTTTCGCGATTTAACGGACCTGCGACCTCCCTTGCAGGTCCGTTTTTTATTCAAAGATAGGAGGTAAAAATCTAGCATAACAGCCAAAAGGTCCCTAATCTAATTAGGCTCGGCCAAAGACATAATTACACCTCAATTCCCGATCCCTCCTTTACGAAAAGAAGCTTTAGTACTAAGTTAGGTCAGCACTTTTAGCATCGGACAACCTAACAACAATATATTTGAACCTATCACTCCAATGAATCTGAATGCCAAGCGACTGCTAGAAATCAATACGGTTCTATTGCTTACATTTATTTGTGTCTTTTCTCTTCTCCTACCCGCCTATGCGGAAAACGAAACAGAGGCGCAGGTAAACAACGGCACCCTGACCCTGTCTATGGATGAAGTGGTACGTTTGACGATTCGTAACAACTCCAATGTTGCGACCAAATACCTGCAGCGCGTTACAGAAAAATTCGACCTTGAAAAAGCGGAAGCCAAATTCGAGCCGGTCATCAACATTGACGGCTCCTTTAATGCTGAAGCATTTCAACGCAATATGCGCATTTCCGATAATGGAACGCAGACCCCGGCTTCAAAATGGGATGCCGGAGCCAAGGCTTCCATTACCCAAAAAATCCCCACTGGCGGTACCCTCTCATTTGTCTGGGATAACAACTATTCCGAGAACAGTGACGGAACACTGAGCTATGACGGAGACTCTGCTGTTTCACGCTCAAAGACCTACACCCGTGAAGCATCCTCCAAATGGCGCATCGAGCTGACTCAACCCCTGCTAAAAGGTGCTGGAATCGATTACAATATGGCCTCCATCCGGTTGGCCCGCATTACCGACAAACGCAATATTCTCAGCTTGCGTGACAATCTCAGCCAGCTAATAAATTCGGGCCTCAACTACTATTTTACTTTCAAACAGGCCAAAGAGAATCTGGAAATCCAGCAACAGGCCCTTGAACGCTCGGAACGGCTGCTGGAGGTAAACCAATTCAAACAGAGTATGGGGCGCATGTCCGCCAGTGACGTGGTTCAGGCCGAAGCAGATGTGGCTTCAGGACGGCTTTCCCTTGAAGAAGCACGTAACAGCCTCGATAAAGCACGCCGCGATCTGCTCAACCACCTTGAGATGGATCCCAATCTTGAGATTGAACCGATCGATGACGAAATACGTGACGTTGAACCTGACTACGAACAATGCATGCAGGTGGCACTGAAAAACAACCAGACATACATGGACAAGGTTTTCGCGGTCACAGAATCAAACATCAACGCCATGATGGCTGAGAATGAACGGGAATGGCAACTTGATCTCAAGGGCGGCTACGAAGAGACACAAACTCAGAAGAATTCTTACTCCGCCTCCACCAGTGATGATGAACTCTCGGCAGGAGTTGAACTTTCGGCCCCCATTAATCTCTGGGGAGATGACCAGTTGGAGAGAAAGAAAAAGCTGCTTACTGCCGAGGTAAACAAACGCAAGGCCAAGCTTGAGCTGAAACGGGCCAAAACCAATTTGCAGACCGAAGTTGCCAATGCCGTGCGTGACGTAAGAATGCGCTGGAAAATGATTAGGCTTGCTCAAAAGAACACCGAGCTTAAAGCCCTGCAGCTGGAAAATGAAAACACCAAACTGATGGTAGGCCGGACAACAAACTTCGAGGTGGTTTCATATCAAAACCAACTTGTGCAGGCTCAGCTCGCGGAGACCTCCAAACAAATTTCTTATGTTCAAGCCCTGCTAATTCTCGACCAGCTCCTAGGCACAACCATGGAAACATGGCATGTTGAATTCAAACATAATGACAAGCAACTGGAAGAAGACCTCAATAACAAAATCCGCCCCCTGGTCTGGACATGGTGGTAGGAAGAGTCATGGACAATCTGCTTACCCCCCCCTTTCGGGAAACAGTTCTTCAAGTCATGAATGATGGAGTCATGATTCTGAACAATAAAGGGATCGTTACCGGTGCCAATCCTGCTCTTGCCAAGGTGCTGGGTATTTCCGGAAACGAGCTGGAAGGCATGCCGCTTATGGCTGTTGTTCCTCCGGTTGAAGAGAATGATGAATTCATGCAGGCCCTGCTGGACACTATTTACAAAGACTGCACCATCAGCAACCGGGCGACTCCATACTACAAAGAAGACGGGGAAAAGATTTACCTCTCAGTCAGCGTTTCGAGGCTTAAAGGCAATGACGGACAACCTTGCGGAGCTGTTTTGGTCCTGCGCGATGTGACTGAAATTGAAAAAATGCGGCAGGACGAAAAACAGCTTAATCAAGACCTGACTAAGGCCATGCGCGATGCTGATGAATCCAACAAGGCCCTTCAAATTTCGCTCACCCAAGGGAAAAAAGTCCGTTTCATACTAAT
Source organism: Maridesulfovibrio salexigens DSM 2638 (assembly GCF_000023445.1). Classification (GTDB taxonomy): domain Bacteria; phylum Desulfobacterota; class Desulfovibrionia; order Desulfovibrionales; family Desulfovibrionaceae; genus Maridesulfovibrio; species Maridesulfovibrio salexigens. The sequence continues at coordinate 3,953,356 of NC_012881.1, forward strand.
CGCAGCTGTGTTCTGCTTCTTCTGCGCAGTCGGAGCATTCTTCTGGTTCAATCCGGCTTTCATGGAAATACCCGACACATTCAAGCCTGCGGCAGCTTCGAGCGCTAAAACGGAATACCAGAGTATGGTAGTCACCCCCCGCCCTTTCTCGCGTTCCATCTCTCTTGCAGGGGTTGTAGCACCGCTGGAGGAACTTACTCTCGTTGCTCCCTTTAACGGGATCATCACCAAAACCGACTTTTTTTACGGTGAAAGAATCCCCCGAAACCAGACCATCATAACTCTGGATACATCTGAAATTGCCAGCAAGATGCGCTCGGCTTTTACTGAGTACATTAAATCCCGCAAAAAATATTATGAGCTGACCAACTGGAAAAATACTTCCGAAGTACTCAAAGCAAGACGGGAGCTGGAACAAGCCAGACGGACCCTGAACAGTTCTAAAGCCAAAACCGAGGAAGACAAGATGCTGTTTGAAAAAGGCATCATCCCCCGAAACCAGTACGATACATCATTTCAGGAACTGAAAAACAATGAATCACGACTCGTGTCCTCTCAGGAAACCTACCGCGATGTGCTCAATAAAGGCGACCATGAATATGTTGAAATAGCCCGCATGGAACTTGCCAATGCAGAAACAAACTACAACACCTTGAAAGAGAAGATGTCCCGGTCAACGGTGACTGCCCCAGTCTCAGGGGTTGCACTGCGTCCCAATTCAAAAAGCGGGGATGCTAAGGAAATCACCAGCGGCATGAGCGTGACAGAAGGACAGCCGCTGCTTTCCATTGCCAGTCTTGAGGGTTTGTCCATTTCTGCAAAGGTAGACGAACTGAACATCAACAGTCTGCAACTGGGCCAACCGGTCACAGTTACCGGAGACGCTTTCCCGGATCATAAACTGAAAGGTGAAATCGCTATGATTTCCTCACAGGCCGGGGGAGAAGGCAAGGTCCCCACCTTTGAAACCACAATCCGCCTGCCCCACCTGCCCAAGGATGTAAGCAAAAATGTACGCATCGGCATGACTGCCAATATGCAGGTGGAGACATACTCCAACGAAAACGCAATCATGGTTCCTTTCTCAGCCATTAATAGAGACGGGAGTAAGGTTTTTCTGAGAGTTAGAGAAAAGGACGGCACCGTTCGCGAAGTAGATGTTGAAACCGGATACACCACCATCAATGAAGTGGAAATCCTCTCCGGTATAGAACCGGGCACAACCATCCTGCTCAAACAGGAAGCGTTTTAATGCTTAACATCGAGGACGTTCATAAATCCTACCTGCTGGGCACGGTTGAAGTTGAGGTACTCAAAGGGGTAAACCTCAATGTTGACGATGGCGAGTTGCTAGCCATCCTCGGCTCATCCGGCTGCGGCAAATCAACTCTTATGAACATATTGGGATTCCTTGATCAGCCCAGTTCCGGCACTTACCGCTTCAACGGTAAGCTGGCCGATAAAATGAGTGATGATGAACTTTCCGACATTCGTAACCATGAAATAGGCTTTGTGTTCCAGCAATTTCACCTGCTGCCCAAGCTTACCGCCCTTGATAATGTCTGCCTGCCGCTGCTTTACCGCGGGGTCCCCAAAAAGGAACGTGAAGCACTGGCCGAAGAAATGCTGACGAAAGTCGGCATGGGCGAACGCGGAGACCACCGCCCCAATGAACTTTCCGGCGGCCAGCAACAACGGGTCGCCATTGCCCGAGCCCTGTGCGGGGAACCTTCACTTATTCTAGCTGACGAACCAACCGGAGCTCTTGATACAGCAACAGGCAAAGACATCATGGACCTTTTCTTAAGCCTGAATGAAGAAGAAGGCATAACCGTTGTCATCATCACTCATGATCCCGGTCTTGCAAAGCGTTGTAAACGTTCCATACGCATGCGGGATGGCAGACTGGAGGGCGTATGATCCTGGGTGAGAACATAAGGGAATCCTTCCGTTCACTCATGGGCGCCAAGCAACGCTCTTTGCTTGCCCTCATCGGGATTGTAATCGGCATCGGTTCGGTAATCGCCATGGTCACCGTTGGTCAGATTGTCGAGAATGAAGTCATCCGCCAATTCAAGGAAATGGGTACTGATGTCTGCTCCGTGCAGCAGGAATACGGAAGTGGCAGCAAAAATTCAGGCTTTAATCTCCAGAATGTACTGAAAATACCGCAAGCCTGCTCGACCATTCGCACGGTTGCGCCCTATGTATCATTCTACAGTGACCTTAAATTTTCCGGCAAAAGAACATCCAGCCCCGCGCTGGGCGTTACTGAAGAATTTGCGAGGCTCTATAAAATTCATATCAGTGCGGGCAGGTTTATCTCCGATCTGGACGGACATTCAGCCTTCTGCGTCCTTGGGTCCAGTAAAGCTAAATGGTTGCAGGAACAGGGGGAGAGCGATCCCGTAGGAAAGCAGGTAATCTTTAACGAACGCATCTACACCATAATCGGCATTGCCGAGAGCGTACCGATGGGCACATTCACTCCTTACGAAATCAACGAAGGAATCATGGTTCCCATTAAAACCGCCATGCGCAGTCATGAGCGCCCGAAGATAAATACTTTCGGAACCCGCATGATAGAAAGCGGCATCAGCGAGCAAGCAACCGAACAGCTTAAGAACTATTTCAAAATCACATCTAAAACTGAAATCAGAGTAACCAGCGCGGAAGAACTGGTGGCTCAAATGAAAAAGCAGATGCGCATGTTCACCGCCCTGCTGGGAGCCATCGGTTCCATATCTCTTATTGTCGGCGGAGTGGGAGTAATGAACGTCATGCTCGTTTCGGTTTCAGAACGCAAAAAAGAAATCGGCATCCGCCGCGCCATCGGTGCCAAACGCAAGGACATTCAGTTCCAGTTTCTGGTGGAATCCATCATTCTCTCCTTCATCGGTGGAATGCTGGGAACGGCTTTGGGTGTCGGGGCCACGGCTATCATATGCAATTTTGCGAACTGGAGTTTTTTTGTTTCCGAAGAAGCAGTCATGCTCGGGGTGGGAGTATCTGCGGCGGTTGGTATCTTCTTCGGTTACTACCCGGCGCGGCAGGCTTCGGCCTTAAGCCCCATTGATGCTTTACGATCCTGATTCAACTCCTCCACCAACTACAAAGAATCAAGCCGGCTCCCAATAGAGCCGGCCTGATTCTGTTATGGAACAGCAGGAACAGCCGCAACAGCCGTTTTTTCTTTCATACGTTTATCCGCGTCATTTAAGGCTGCGGCAGAAATGGCTGTACGCTCCTCATCCGATAGCTCCCCGCCGTCTGGAATCTGTACTGAAACGCGGGGCCGGGCAAATTCAATTCCAGCCTCAGCAAATTTCTCGCGCAGCATAGCCAGCACATGCTTGCGAATGGTGAACTGGCTGCCCGGACGGGTCATAAATTTAAGGCGCATGCGCATGCCGTACTCTTCCATAGCCATGACACCCTGACACTTGATGTCGTCAAGGAGCATTTCATTGAACTCCTCGTCAGCACGAATGGACTTATTAATCTGTTTGATTATCTTCTTGATCTCTTTCACGTTAGTGTCAAAGGGCACTAAATATTGCAGTTTCATGATCGCCCAGTCGCGGGTATTATTTCTAACCACCTCCATAGCTCCGAAGGGAATGGTATATAAAAAACCGCGATGGTGCCGCAGCTTGATGGAACGGACTGAAATCGCCTCAACCGTTCCTTTTGCCCCGGCAGTCTCAATGTAATCACCAACACGAAAAGCATCGTCCATAAGAAAGAAAATACCGGAAATGATATCCTTAACTAAAGTCTGGGAACCAAAACCGATGGCAATGCCGAAAACACTGGCCCCGGCAATTAGCGAACCGATATTAACACCAAGAGCCGCGAGAACGATCAATATCGTCACTATAAAAATAGTAGCGAAAAGAAACGTCTTAACCAGTTGCAATAATGTACTGAAACGGTCTCCTTCATAGCTGTGCTCGTCATCTTTCCTTTTTTCGGCAATCTTACGTTCAAAAAAGCGGCTGACAAAAACCCAGCTAACATAAGCCATGATTAGAGCGGAAATCGATTCGAAAGCAGCGCCAACGACCCTTTCACCGAGGTCAAAGTGAAATCCCCAGACATCAATAAGAGAAAAAACGGTTCCACAAAACAAAAGAACACGAAAACTGGATATCAAGAACGATTGGAATCGGCTGATATAATTAGCATCCATTTCATCTGCTTCATCTGAAGAAACAACTATTTCAGCTACAAATGCTACCAGTTTGCGGATGCCCATATCGGCAATAAAATAGAATGGTAAGGCCAGCAGAGTCATGAATCCGGGAAGCATGGCATCATCTCCCAGTACGACAAGAGTCAGCTCCCAGAAAATCCAAAAACTCCAGAAATATATCTGAACACCTACATGCCAGAATCCGGCAAGCTGCCTGCCCATACTTTCAGCGCGGGTGCGGGCAAGCATGAATGCCATGATGTTAACCCTGTTAATGAAAAGTAGTGTTGAAATGATTGCGATTACGACAAATCCCGCAAACGAACTTACCAGCAGATAAATTGTCTCACTTTTATGATCCAGCCGGAGAAGACTGCCCATAAGAACACTGACAGAAATCACAACAGCTATGCGGAAATTCCACCGATGAACATAACGTGCGGTATCTGTATTCAGATTGAAAATACGCAGTGAAGGTGCAGCAGGGGCCAGCAAAAAGCTGGAAACAAGACTAATAATTTCAAGGGTTGCCATGGAAAGCCACCATGACACCAGCACCGGCCTCCCGGAACTGCCGTCATGAAAAATAAGCAGATAAATTGCACTGACAGCAAATGAGATAAAGACCAGCCCCACAAGATCAATGCAGGACCGGAAAAGCAGACGTCCAACTTTTGTATGCCAGAGTGCGTATTGCGGAATCTGCGAAATTTTGGCCTGCAACCCGGCAGTCATTTTCCTATAGCCAAACATGCCTCCGCCCCAGACAAAAGTCAGCAGAACCAAGGCCAAGCCATGTTCACCCGGAGTCATATTCAGGTTGCTACCCAGAATATCCTGAAAGACCTTAGGAACTTCAACCTGCGCAACTGCAGCCACGGAAAAGAACGTAGAAAAACGCTCATATGTATGAGCCATCCCGGATCTGAATGCCTTGCTCAGGGCAGAGAGACCGGAATACTGGAGCACCTTAGGGGTTGTCTCGGCTGCTTCTTTTCGCATCTCCGCACTGGGATTCTTGCGGTCCCTGTCATTTGCCATTCCGAAAAGAATATAGTTTACCTGCTCCAATGACATCTTTACCGGAATGCTCTGAACAGTATCCGAGTCATTATTAACATCCACCATTTCCTGAACCGATCCGGGGCCATGTTCGGCATAAGAATTAGGGGCCCAGATTAACACTACCGCTACAATCAATACTAAATATAAAAAGTTTGTCTTTCGAATCATATTCTCCTCACAGCAACATCATTTAAGATTTTTAAGGAGTTGACTGTTCATGCTTTATTTTTCATATAACCTATATTTAAAATACATTTAAGCGAAGAAACACGAACAATACATGACCGAAATTATTTTATTCTTTCGTGATCAATGGCGGAGACACAATTTTATGCGTTAAAACAAAAAGGGGGCTGCAGCAAAACGCCGCAGCCCCCTTCATGTGGATGTGGAGATGGAAATATTAATAAGCCTTGCGCCTGTTGATATTCTGACCGATGACACTGAAAGTATTCTCAACAACAAAAATAGCTTCAGGATCGATGTCAAAAACCACCTGCTCAAGGGAACGCAAACGCAGGTTATCGGTAATGGAGTAGACCATATCGATGCGTTCACCGGAATAGCCTCCCTTGCCGGGAATTATGGTTGCATGCATCTTTTTATTCCGGGTCAGCTCATGAACAATGAGGTCCGACTTGCGTGAAATAATGCGCACAGCCTTACGCTGGTTTAAAAGAGAGAGTACGTATTCGGTCAGAACCGAACTGATAAAGATCATTACCAGCGAGGCAATGACTTTGTCCGGAGTATATCTGCTCAATGCAAAGCCCATAACAACTGCATTGACAGCAAAATAGAATGCTCCGAATCTGATCCCGTAACGCTGATTAAGAATAACCGCCACAACATCAAGTCCGCCTCCACCACCATAGGTTCTCAGGATGATCCCACATCCCGCCCCCATGATGGCACCGGAAGCTATAGCCGCATACATCTCGTTATGGATACCGAGATCAAGATGCACATAGGAAGTCATAAACGTAACCAGACTCATGGTCAGCAGGTTAAGAAAAAAGAACCTGCGGCTGACTCCTTTCCACGCCAGAATGAACAGCGGGATATTCAGAAGCAAATACCACCGGGACAAAGAAAGTTCCGGTGATATTTTCTGCATTACAACTGCGAACCCGTAAAGAGCTCCGGGCACAAAATTATGATGTGCCGCGATGCCGTTGTAACCTACGATAAAGACAAATGCCCCTACTCCCATCAGGAAAATATTCCAAGCCAGGGAGTCACTGATCTGCCTGATTTTATTATCCATAGTTATGTGCCTTTCGCCTCATAAAATTTAGTGAGCCACCATATAAAGCAAAGATGATTCCGGCAAGAATTATCATGCCGCTGAAAACCTGATTCATGTTCACCGGTTCATGAATAACAAACCAGGCCACCACCGCACTGGCCGGAGGCAAAGTATAATAAAACAAGGCCGCTTTAGAAGCTCCTATGGCCTCAACTGCCATATTCCAGAACAGATAGCAGAGGATTGAAGCGAACACAGAGAGATAAATCAGAGACACCACAAGGTTGTAGGTAAACTCGGGCATCACGATCTGACCACCGGTTTCCCAGAAATACAGCGGAATAATGTACAGGGTTCCGAACAGGCAGCAGGACATGAGCAAGGTTGTCTGGCTGATCTTTCCGGCTACTTTGTTCACAACAGTGTTGTAAATAGCTGACATCATTGCTGTACACAGGATAAGAAGATCTCCCTTGGCAAGACGCATATGCAGTAATGCTTCGAGACTACCGTCAGTCACTAACAGGGCAACTCCGAAAGTACTGACGGCAATCCCCGCATACATGCTCGGCTTGAGCTTTTCCTTCAAAAAAAATTGAGCAATTAAAGCGGTGAGAAGCGGTGACATGGTTGAAATAAGGGACATATTCAACGCTTCGGAAGTTGCTCCGGCAATAAAAACAAGAGTGTCATAAAGGGAGATGCCGCAAAGAGCGATGACGGAAAGCTCTTTCCAATAGCGGGCAACAAGATGACGCTCTTTCATAAAAGCTTTGATTCCAAAGGGAAGGAAAATAAGCGTGGCCAACACCCAGCGCAGCAGGTTGAGAGTTGCGGGATCAATCGTTCCAGCCAGTCCACGTGCAGCAACAAAGTTACCGCTCCAGTTAAGAATACCAAGAACAATAAATATATATCCGGCTTTCTCTGTTTTTTTGAATTCACTCCACTTCATTGTCCAGCTCCTAAAATATTATAATGGCCCGCCCGCTATGCAGCGGACAGGCCTAAACCTCTTTGTCGGGAAATATGCCGATGGGAAATTTCCATACTTCAAGGATGTCGGTTCAAATATCTCGTTACCGGACAAGCTCTTGGAAAGTGGGCAGGTGACGCTTCTGGCGGAAACCGGAGTTCATTGCGTATAGAATTCCGGAGAGGAGGATGCTGCAGCCAAAGAGATAAATATTCTGCAAAATCCCGAAGCATTAAGACCGCGGGTCCTACGGCCTTCACCTTTAATGTGCCCGAATGCTTTCCAAGAGCTTAACTCGATCAAGGCTTATGTCTTGTTTCGAAAAATACCGGTAGCACAATCATCCAGCCCTAGAGCATATGTTGTGCCACCTTTATAACACATTGATTTATTTGAAATTTATCAACACCACATAACACAAAACGAAAAAAGGGCGACACAAGTGTCGCCCTTTCATGATAAAACAATGTAAAATGCCCTAATTCATATCATTTTGCGCGTAGCGACAAAAGTGTCGCAACGCGCTACAAATGTCATATTCGACTTATAACTAAAGTCCGTATTTTTTTAATTTCCGCTGCATAGTGCGCATATTCAAGCCGAGCTCTTCTGCAGTAGCCCCTTTTTTCCAGTGATTACGCTCTAATGCTTTAAGAAGAACATGCCTTTCAAAAGATTCCACAGCTTCAGAAAAAGTTGAACCGGATTCGAACAATTTCACTGCTTCACCAACATCGGGACCGGCCTCAGGAGTATGGATACCCAGATCACTGAAAACCATTTCACCAAAAGTGAGATATCGTTCAAGCACATTCTGTAATTCACGGACGTTTCCGGGCCAATGATGATGATCCATAGCTGCCCTGATTTTACCGGGAATCCGCGGTAAGGAATCAGTGCGCCCAAGATAACGGGCCATAAATTCATTAATTAGCAACGGCAGGTCTTCGACCCTCTCCCGCAAAGGAGGAACATGGATCGGCAGAACGTGGAGACGGAAGAAAAAGTCAGAGCGCATCAGCCCCTGCCGGACCAATTCGCTCAGATCCCGGTTGGTAGCGGCAATCAGCCTGAAATTTGATGACTGAGGTTCGGTTCCGCCCACAGGAGTATACAACCTGCTCTCAAGGGCACGCAGCAGCTTTACCTGCAAAGCCAGATCAATCTCCCCTACTTCATCCAGAAACAGGGTTCCGCCATCAGCGGCCGCAAGATATCCCTGACGGTCTGATGTCGCGCCGGAGAAAGCCCCTTTTTTGTGACCGAAGAATTCACTTTCCATTAGGTTGGAAGGAATAGCCCCACAGTTAACAGGAACATAGGCCCCCTCAGACCCGCTCTGTTCGTGGATAGTCTGGGCTACCAGGTCCTTACCTGTTCCGGTTTCACCAAAAATGATCACATTGGAATCGCGCTTGGCAGCCTTCATAATAAGCTTGAAGACTTCACGCATGCCGTTACTCTTACCGATGATGGCCCCGAACCTGAAACGATCTTCCAGAGTTCCGCGTAAATTCTGGTTTTCCTGCAGGAGTTCGTATTCACGCAGCTTCTGGGCACTGATATCAATCATGATCCCTTCAAGATAGGTAGCCTTACCATCTTCATCATAAAGGCATTCACCCTGATCCCAAATCCATTTACGACGGTCGGAATCGAGGCAGACGCGATAAAGCAGCTTGTAGGGACGACGATTCAGAATTGCGGCATTCTGCTCCGTGCGCATGGAAGACAGATCATCCGGATGAGCCAGAGTTTCCATTACGTTGGTGTGCTGATCTGTAAAAAACTCTGGAACAACTCCAAAAAGATCGCTGCACCCCTTACTGACGAAATCGAGTGTAGGGTGCATATTATCGTCAAGAGAACAGCGGTAAACCATACCCGGAAGATTGTTAAAAAGCCGGGTCAACTGAAGTTTACTTTCCTGAAGTTCCTTCTCAGTTACCTTAAAAGCTTTAATCTGCTCTTCGAAACTAGAACATTTTTCAAACAGCTCATCATATGTAGGTTTATTCATGCTCACCCCTCCTTCAAACGCGTACGACACTAATGTCGCGACACTTATGTCTCAATTTAATTTAGTGCAAGCAAAAAAAGCATACAATTATGCATGTAATATATCCTTTAAAAAAACGGCTGACCCAGTTCATGAGCCAGCCGAAAGTCGCTATTGAGCCTTGTGGAGTTTATCCAATCCGTATTCTGAAATACGATAGACGGAAACAAGCTCCCCTTTGTCATCCACATAAGAACCTTCTTCATGAAGGATTCCAACAGCCCTCAAGGACAGCAAAAGCTCTTGAATCATCTGTGGAGAACAGTAACTTTCATCAGGATAGTGAGAAGCCACCAACTCATGAACACCTTTGGCATCAAGAGGTTCACCGTTTCCGAACATTTCAGCAACCATAAGCTTCAAGGGTTTATTTGCGGGCATATTCATTTTGTTCACCTTTACGCTACATTACGCAGGTTAATCATTTCTTTTGGATTTCCAACAACCATAACCATGCCAATAGTGATCACTGCCGCTCCGAAAAGCAGGGAAGAGGTGATTTCAACTTCAGTAAAAATAGCGCTGAACAGAATTCCCCACAGGGAATATGTAATATTCAATGCCATTGCCCGGCTCACCCCGGTCATATTCATGGAAAGATACCAATACAGGTAGGTGATCGCACCAGAGAGGGATGCAGCAAGAAAAACCCAACCCACTTCACTGGTCAGTGCCGGACCAATCAGGTACCAGCCCCCGGCAAGAGGAAGTACGATAAACATAAAAACAACAGAAGAAGTAATCTGCCGGACATTCATAACGACAACAGGATCAAGAAAATCCATTCCGGAAGTGGCCAGAACACCTTCAACACCCCACCCTAAAGTAGCCAGCAATGCGAATATGATCCCGATATAAAATTCAGTTCCGATTGCTCCCTCAGGGGGGGTATAGCCAATTATGATCCCGCCGCAGACACATAAGGCAAGACCGAACCATGCCCTTAAGCAAATCTTCTCCTTAAGAAAAATTGCAGCAAAGATTGATGCTACCGCTGGGTATAAGGCGGTGATAGGCATCACATATGCCGCTCCGGCAAATTTAACTCCAATAAAATAGCTGGACATTGCGATAGGACCGCCGAAGACAGCACCAAAAGCAACCATTCGTGCTGGTTTGCTTTTAAATGTTCTCCACAACTCTTTGCTGCGGCCGGTTAGCCAATTGTAGAGCAACAACCATACTCCACAGAACACATCATGGAGGGCAGCCACAGTAAGCGGGGCCAGCAGCCACAAACTTTCATCAGCAAAGGCTGGAATTGCAAATGCCAATCCCAGAACCACACCGTCAAATCCCCAGGCTATGCCTGATAGCAATCCCCAGAAAAGGCCTCGTTTTGCATACGAAATATCGCGTTTAAACTTCAAGACCTCCATAGTTGCCGCAACACCAGTGTTCATAAGCTCAATCCTCATACTGTACCGACTGGAGCAGACGGCACCGAATACTCAAAAATCCAGCCTTCAAATATATACGAATATACATTCGATCCTGGATTACCCATTGTAACGATTCAGGTTACACGGGGCCGGAAGAATCCGGCCCCTATGATCATTTAGAAACAAATCATCCTATAAGACGGACATGCTATGCGCAGTCGTGTTTGTCCCAAGGCTCACGGTTGTCACGCTGCAGGGCAACTTCCATACGTGCGAGAGCTTCTTTGAGCTTGGTTACTTCTTTGATCTTCATGTTGGGATCTTTCAGAACCTGATAGAGAACGCCACCGGTGCAGTCTGCGGGAACGAGCAGGTCAGCGATGTAGCAGATGGTTGCGATGATATCGGAAGCATTAGCGGAACGTTCAACTTTGCCGGCTTTCTTGTTGATACCGAGACCTGCGAAGTAGAGACCTTCGTTGCAGGCAATAACGATCAGAGTGCGGCGGTCAGCAGCTTCGGAAATCTGAGCAACAGCAGCTTCGAGAGCAGCGCCGTCAGCATCACCGAGTTCAACAACAGCGAAAGCACCGTCTTCTTCGAAAACTTTAGCAATGCCTTCAGGAGCAACAACTGCAGCACCTTCGATTTTAGAAGCTGCAGCTGCAACGTCTGCATTGTCAAAAGAAGCTACGGAAGCGGTCTTTTTCATGAATTTTTTGAGAGCTGCGCCGTCTGCGTCAACTGCTGCGGAACCACAAGCCACGAGGATTACTTTTTTATCTGCCATTTTATTTTCTCCTTGAATTATGTCGGGATCTGATGCGCTTCTGCCTAACGGCTGCAGGCCTTTGGAATCCCTAATAGTTATTTTTTTATGTATTGGTTAAGTCGTTTAAATTAAACGGCCTTCATGGACAGGTTGTAGTCAACTTCCATGCCTTCCTCGAGGGAATAAGTCAGCAGGGAACCGTTGAGCATATTGTCTTTTACTGTTTCGAAAATTTCGCGGTCCTTCTCGTCAAGACCTACTTCGATAGTAATTTCCAGTTCGGTGTAACGGGTACGCATGACTTCGTCTTTGTCCTTGCTGGCTTCAGCAGAACCGGTCATGGACTTTACTTCAGCGCCGTTACGCTCGAGAGCATTGACAAAGGTGTTGGTGTAACAGGCAAGAGCGGCAACACCGAGCATGCGGGAACCCATGCTCTCCTGATTGCGTTCTTCAGGGGTAATGCTGGAGAAATCCATGATGATTTCAGGAACAGCTTTAGCACCCACTTTGAAACAATCGCGGTTTTCATCAAGACGTTCGAATTCTACTCTGGACATTTTCCTTCCCTCAAATTCATTTAGAAATAGTTGACAGTTTCAAAATCTTCACAAATTTCGGCCACTTCATCAGCATCAATGAGTTCAACGCCATCCACCAGCGCATCTTCATCAATGCCGCGCTTCTCAAGGTCTTCGCGAACGCAGACGACTTCACCGTCTTCGCCAAGGAAATCCTTGATCATGGAGTTGTGGTAGCCGGGCTTATCAGTCAGACACCAAACACCCTCTTCAGCGAAAACCAGCTTGCATTCAAAGCCGTTCTGGTGACAGGCCCATGCAGTACGGATACCGAGAGCGGAAATCTCCACACCGAGAGGCTTGGATACGACCAGACATGCGGAATTGATCATGACATTCCTCCTTAGTGGCCCACGGACAGAAGAACGTCCGAAGTCATCAGATATTTAGTGAAAGAACCGCCGACATCGCCCCATTTTACGCCTTCAACGTATTCCTTGGATTCAATGCCGCGAGCATGTTCGTTGGTGTGGCAGGTGGAAATATCAGCACCTTTTTCAATCAGACTGGCCACGCGTTCGAAGTTCTTGGTAGGCTCGATATGATCAACAAGTCTGGCAGCGATATGCAGATCGCCTTCAATGGGCTCTTCTTTCTTGGAAATATTTACGGCATTGCCGAAAAGATACATCTGTACTTTGTGCCCTTTCTCAAGGGCCGCTTCTGCGAGGTTGGTTGCAAACTGTGCATCCTCGTTCTCAGCGGAACCGGACATAAGCATGATGGTCAGAGTCTTGGACATCTCACATTCTCCTTAAAGTGAAACGACTTTTTCATCGCTGCCCAGCAGCAGGTCGACCATTTGGGCGTAGTCCACTACTTCACAGTTGTCGCTGAGTTCAATGTTGCGGGCATCCACGGCATCTTTAGCCACGTAGATATCTTCCACATCCATATCTTCGAGTTTTTCTTCCCAGTGGGCAGTGCCTAGTACTGCGGCATCGCCAACCAGAAGCAGAGCTTTGTCCTCATCTCCGCCGACAAGCGCAATACGCTCAAGGACTTTCTCTTCCGGCTTATTTACGAAAAAGAGCATTAAGTGTTCTCCATTTCTTTTCCCCACTCCCCCCTCACTGGAGTTGCGGGATTGTTTCAAAAATGCCCCACCCTTTTCCGGGGTCCGGGACGAACGGGCCGAAGTTCCGCTGAATCCGGGCCCCGCTTGCGGTGTGGTTCACGAGAGAGAAACCACACCGCGTAAGCGGAATCGGGTGTGAAATGACCCATGGGGGGTCAAATATAATTACTTATCGTCTTCGAAGATCTGGTAGCAGATTGCACCTTCGGTATCTGCGGGAACCGGGTTGCCGGTTGCGTGGCAGAAGGTAGGAACAACGTCAGCCAGCCAACGGGGACGGTCGTAAACAAAGCCCTGCTTTACGCCGGGTCCACGCCACATCATGACGTTTTTCAGAGAACCGCATCCGGACTCACCGGTGGGGAAACCGTAACCGTGTTCAGCCATGTATTCGGGCTTGAGAACGTAAACAACGTCACCGGCCTGATCGCCGCCCATACCGAAGACTTTTGCGTCTTCTTTGGGGATTGCGCACATTACCGGACGCTCACCGGTTTCGGGGTGTTTGTAGTCGTAGAGTGCATCGATGATTTCGTTACGTACTTTTTCGTAATCTTCGTCCTCAACGATACCGCCGGGGTACTTGGATTTGAGGTTTACGTAGACGAACATGTAACGCTGGGGAACAGCTTTGGATTTCTCGGGGATGAGTTCGTAGTTGAAACCTTCGGACTCATCAAAGAAGTTACCTTCACCTTCACGTGCTTCATAAGCAGTCAGGCCAGCCTGTTTCAGTGCTTCTGCAGTGTTGAGGATCGGGCCGATGGGGGTTGCACCGTGGTCGGAGATCAGGCAGGTCAGGGCATCATCAGGGATAATTTCCATCATCTTGCCAAGGTATTTATCTTCGATCTGGTAGATTGCACGCTCAAGGTTGTAGGCATGTTCACGCACAGCTTCATCATCGCTGTCCATCTTGTCGAGGAAACCGTGGTAGAACCAGTCGATGAGGTGGGTGTGCATGTAAATCAGATCCCAATCAGGATTATCCTTCATGAGAGTGGTCAGAACTTCGGTCAGCCATTCGGAATGGAACTGAGCCAGCTCAAGAATGGTTTCATCATCAATAATTCCGTTAGCATGACCTACGAAGCCCATGTCGTTTGCAACAATGTTCTTGTTGAAATCTACGTTCTTCAGAGCGTCAGCGGGAGCGCAGTAACCTTTAGTTCCGTTGATGCCGGAAATGTACAGTTTGAACTCATCTGCATCATCGGAAAGTTCCATCAGTTTACAACGGAAGTAACCGGGCTCAATGCGTCCATCGGATTCGATGGGGAACTGGTGCTCAATAACATCAGACCACTCACGCAGCTTGATGGTGAAGAAAGCTTTGGAAAAGTCTTTTTCAGGACAAAGAGCGAAGACATCGTAACCGTCATCATCGGATTCCCAAGTCAGGCCGTACCAGGTCTGGGGCTTGAGGGGATCCATAGCATGGCCGAATTCCATGGGAATAACCATTTCGAGAGGTTCCTGATCTTCAACATCTTCGGGAATGTTCTTCCAGCCTTCTGCTTCTTCGAAACGAGCCTGAACGCCGATGGGGTAGAAATCGGTAGCTACGCAGGATTCAGCACAAAGCCATTCCTTGTGTTCGTAACCTTCGATCTGCCAGCGGTGTTCAGCAGGGGAAAGACCTTCACCCTGAACCATGATGCCGTTTTCCATTTTGGAAGGCCAGGAGGTGGGGTAGTTGACTACGATGGACTTTTTACCGGCCTTATCCCATGCGTCCCAGATAGTCTGAGCCTGGAGCATTTCGGAACCGAAAGCCTGAACGCACTTGGAGAAGTGAAGGGATTCACCCTCGTTGTAATAGTAGTAGTCCTCTACGCCGTGGGTGCGGGGGAATGCACCGGTGCAGATGGTAGCCCAGGAAGGCGGAGTAACTGTGGGCATGTTGTACCCTTCAGTCATGTAAGAGCCTTCGGCCTTGAACTTTTTAAAGTTGGGCAGTGCGCCTTCTTCAATAAGAGCTTCGAGTCTCTTGGGGATTGCGCAGTCAAATCCGAGCAGTGCTACTCTTTTCGCTTTAGCTGCCATTTCATTTCTCCTTTTATTTCAACTACTTATGTTTTTTCTCTTGCGCAAGGGCAGACCCCTGAGAGGGTTATCCGTCAGGGCTCAAGGGTCTTTCCCTTTGCTACGCGAGGTTGTTTATTTCTTAGGTTTGCAACACATTAGCAGCGCGTTATCTTCCTTAACCATCTTGAACCATGCGGCTACAGCAAATCCGATGGGGATAAGCATAAGAGCCCCGGCGAAGTTCGCGAAGATCTTAACCGGTCCAAGACCGCCTAGGGTAATCGCCGCAAGTGCCAGACCGGCCTGAACGGCAGCCCAGTAAAAACGGTGACCGCGGGTGGGTTCGTGTCCGGGAACCAGCTTGGTAGTCGCTGAGCAAGAAATTACGTATGCGCAGGAGTCTACACTGGTTGCCAGGAAGATGGTGGAAAAGACGCAGTAACCGATGAGTACGAAGTGGCCTGCAGGCAGGGTGCTCAATACAGAAACAAGAGCAGCAGGACCACCGCTTGCTTTGAGAACGCTTACAGCATCAACAACACCGTTGAGCTGAGCCCACATGGTGTAGCCACCGAATACAGCGTGGATCATGTAGGAACCGGCAATACCGCCAGCCAGACCCATGCCGACAACGTTTCTTACAGTACGTCCGCGAGAGATGCGGGCAATGAACAGGCCCATGAAAGGACCATAGGATGCCATCCACAGAGCATAGAAGATAGTCCAGTCCTGAGGAAAGGTTCCGTCTGTGTAAGGATCGGTCCAGAAGATCATTTCCCAGAAGTTGCCCACCATGTTCCCGAAGGAGTTGGTGAAGTTATCCATGATGAAAACAGTGGGACCTGCCACGAGGCAGAAAAAGACCATGGACAGAGCAATAACAACGTTTGTATCGGAAAGGATCTTAATACCTTTCTTCAAGCCCATGGAAACACTGGCTGTGAAGATAACTGCACTGACTGCAAGGATGATCATTTCCATGGTGAAGCTGGGCTCAGTACCGAGAGTCTTAGCCAGCGCATGGTTTACGATGGGTACGGAAACACCCATAACCGCGGCATTGGAAAACATGAGACCGATGATGAAGAAAATCTCGATTCCCTTGCCGATGCCGCCGTTTACTTTCTCACCGAGAATAGGCTCTGCTGCTGCACTGATACGGAGAACAGGCTTTTTGCGTTTGTAGAACATGTAGCAGATGGGCAGAGCGGTAACCATGTACCAAGGCCAGGTTACAGGCCCCCAGTGCAGCAGGACGTAGGACATTGCCCACTCAAAAGACTCCCTGCTCAGGGGTTCAGCGAATTTAGGAGGGTAAGCCAGGTTGAACAAAGGCTCAACAATCGACCAGAACATAACCGCACCGGCAACACCGGAGCAGAACATCATAGCAATCCATGAGAAGTTGTTAAACTCTGGTTCTTCATCTTCTGCGCCGAATTTGATGTTACCGTAATTGGAAAACATAAAAAAAGCGCACAGGAGCATCATACCAACGGTTACCCACAGATATATGGTTCCGGTATTATGAGCAAAAGCGCCATATGCCGCCTTGAGAACTTTTTCACTTGTCTCGGTGAAAAGAATAGAACAAGCGATGATGCCAAGAAGCACCAGCGTAGCCGGGACAAGGATTTTTAAATCAGGTCGAAGGTCCGCCCCTTCGCCTTTACCATTTGTAGCCATACTTCCTCCCTTAAGTCAGTACGCTTGCAACTCTTTTATATAACTTACTTTTCAGTAAAGAGCATTTGTTGATTGTGCTATTTTGCAACTGCCGGTCATCCGGCAATCACCCCTTTGGCGCATGATACACATGCTAATGCGTCTGCAGCCGCATCGCTTCCCTTTGAGCAATAAGCGGGCCAAAACAGTAAGGACTCACGAAAACCCACGTGCCGCTTGTGAAAGTTGGCGCAATAGCCAAATTTACATACTCAGACGCATGCGACGATAGTGTCGCAAATTACTTCAGAACGGACAAATCGCCCGGTTATCAGTGCCCAAACAGCCGCACGACGCTTTTGTCGTCATAAAACAAAAAATGTCACTTATAACCACAACCCTCTATATATCACACCCTATGAGTATATTTCCAATCTAAGTAAAATACAAAAGTAACAAGGGCAGACTTATTTATGCACAAGCTTAACCATTAACATTGCTAAAAACCAAAAGTAACACACATTTTTATTATCTCGGTTGATATTTTCCACTCAGTGTCGTAGAAATTTAAGTTAACTGTAACCCTTGAAGAAACATTGGAAGAAGGTTGTACAGGTTTTATCACGGATACCACTAGAATATATAAGGAATACTGCTTATGCCAAGTCCTGCGAAAAAAAAGTTGTCGGTGTTTACCCTTTCAATGATGACCGTAGCGGCAGTATGCAGTCTGCGTGGTCTTCCTATGATGGCCCGAGAAGGCTTATCCATGATTTTCTACATCCTGTTTTCCACTCTTATCTTCCTCATTCCAGCCTCACTGGTAGCAGCAGAACTGGGTGGAGCCTTCTCCAAAGAATCGGGAGGAGTCTATACATGGGTAAAAGCAGCCTTCGGTTCCAGATGGGGTTTTACGGCAATCTGGTTACAGTGGATCCAGAATGTTGTCTGGTACCCAACGGTGCTTGGATTTGCCGCAGGAGCACTGGCGTACTTATTTATGGACCCGGAGCTAGCCAACAGCGGCGCATACACCGGTGCCGTAATTCTGGTCGCATACTGGGGGGCAACCTTCATTACTCTTGCCGGAACAGATATTGTCAGCAAGGTAACCAAGTACGGAGTCCTGCTGGGAACTGTGCTGCCGGGAATCCTGATCATTGTGCTCGGACTGCTGTGGGTCAATATGGGCAATCCCCTGGAATTCCTACAGGTATCAGCGGCAGTTGAAGCTGCAGAAAAAGCAGCAGGCGAACTTCCTCACGCAAGGCTCTTTCCAAGCATAAACGGACTTGGAAGTGTAGCCTTCCTTGCCGGTATCATCCTTCTTTTCGCCGGTGTGGAAGTTCATGCGGTTCATGCCAACGAACTTGAAGATCCGGGCAAGCAATTCCCGGAATCCATGTTTCTGGCAGCTGCTATAATCTTCCTGCTTTTTACTCTTGGTTCACTCTGCGTGGCTGCAGTAATTCCGGCTCATGAAATCAGCCTGACAGCGGGTCTCATGCAAGCCTTTAAAATGCTTCTCTCAAAATTCAACCTTAGTTTTATGACTCCGGTAATCGGGCTGCTGGTAGCCTTCGGTGCCATCGGCGGGGTTATGTCATGGATCAGCGGCCCCAGCCGCGGGCTTTTGCATACTGCTGATCAGGGAGAGCTTCCCCCAATACTCGCAAAAACCAACAAGAACGGGATGCCCATCAATATCCTCATGATTCAGGCTGTGATCGTAAGTCTGCTCGCCGGACTGTATTTCGTCATGGAGAATGTCAGCGTGGCCTTTTTCATGATCTCAGCCATGACCGTTACTCTGTATCTGGTTATGTACATCATGATGTATGCTGCAGCCATCAAACTGCGCTATACCCGCCCCGATCTGCCAAGAACCTATAAGGTTCCGGGAGGACTGGTCGGTCTATGTGCTGTTGCCGGAATCGGCCTCTTGGGAGTCTGCTTTGCCCTGATCGTCGGATTCTTCCCGCCCACAAACCTTAAAGTAGGTAATCCGGCACTATATGTCGCACTTGTGGCCGCAGGCATGGTTGTATTTATTGGTCTGCCCTTATTAATAAACGCCTTAAAAAAACCAGAGTGGAAACGGGACCGCTAATCGGCCCCGGCATCATTTCTAAATCAACAAATAAATCAGGAGCCATGACATGCTGCACGAAAAGGACAAGATAAGGGCAGAACTGCTGGATGATATTTACGCCTCATCGGACCTCTCCCTGACCATGCCCAAATACAAATTCCCTGAAGAAGAACACCTTCCCAGAGATGTGTATCAGGTAGTTCATGATGAATTGATGCTTGATGGTAACTCCCGCCAGAATCTGGCTACCTTCTGTTCCACATGGGTAGACCCTGAAATCCACCAGCTCATGGATGAGTGCGTGGACAAAAACATGATCGACAAGGATGAATATCCCCAGACGGCTGAGCTGGAAAATCGTTGTGTGCACATGCTGGCCGACCTCTGGAACTCACCTGATGCAGCAAACACCCTTGGCTGCTCCACTACAGGTTCGTCCGAGGCAGCCATGCTCGGCGGCATGGCTATGAAATGGCGCTGGCGTGAAAAGATGAAAGCCCAAGGCAAACCTGTGGACAAACCGAATATGATCTGCGGTCCGGTCCAGATCTGCTGGCATAAATTCGCAAAATACTGGGATGTTGAACTGCGCGAAATCCCCATGGAAAAGGACCGTTTGATAATGAGTCCTGAAGAAGTGATCAAACGCTGCGACGAAAACACCATAGGAGTCGTGCCTACCCTTGGAGTAACATTCACCTGTGATTACGAGCCGGTCAAAGAAGTCTGCGAAGCTTTGGACAAGCTTCAGGAAGAAACCGGACTTGATATCCCTGTCCACGTGGACGGTGCTAGCGGCGGTTTTATCGCCCCGTTCTGCGACCCGGACCTTGAGTGGGATTTCAGGATCAAACGGGTGAAATCCATCAATACTTCCGGCCATAAGTTCGGCCTTTCCCCACTCGGAGTAGGCTGGATCATCTGGCGCGACCGCGAAGACCTTCCTGATGATCTTATTTTCTGGGTCAACTATCTGGGCGGCAATATGCCTTCATTCGCCCTGAACTTTTCCAGACCCGGAGGCCAGATTGTGGCCCAGTATTACAACTTCCTGCGTCTGGGCAAAGAAGGCTACCGCAAAATACATCAGGCCTGTTATGACACTGCCGCATACATTGCCGATGAAATTGATAAGCTGGGAGTATTCGACATTGTTTACAATGGAAGAGGCGGTATTCCTGCTGTTTCATGGTCCCTGAAAGAAGGCAGCAACCCGGGATTCAACTGCTACGACCTATCAGACAAGCTGCGCTCCAGAGGCTGGCAGGTTCCGGCCTATTCCATGCCCGCCCACCGCGAAGACTTGGTGCTGATGCGCATTCTTGTTCGTCACGGTGTCAGCCGCGACCTCGGCTCGCTGCTTATCGAAGACATGAAAAGATGTCTGGATTACTTTAAAAAGAACCCGGTAACCAACTCCCTCGGAGCTGAATACGGCGGATATTCTCACAGTTCTGCCAAGTAGCAATAAACCCGCTCCAGATTTCCAAAAAGTAGAATCTGGAGCGGGTTCTGCTTTTTTTAATTTTTTTAAAATATAATTTCACATGATTTTAGCGCCTTATTCAAAGATGAATTAAAAACTATACTATTTTGGTATATTTTTTACAGCATCTAGCCGAAAACATCCGCGCAAAAAACACATAAACAATCAAAAATATTGCACATTAAACTAAAAGCAGTCACTCACTTGCCTCCCTTGACATAATTCCATACCGTCATTATCTGTTATTGAAATTCAATTTCAAAGTCACAACCAAACCATTTAGGGAGAAAAATAAAATGAAAAAACTTATTACCCTTGCTATCACAGCAATTATGGTCGCGGCATGGTCCGCAGCAGCATTTGCAACTGAAGTAGTTGTATACTCTGCACGTAAAGAACATCTCATCAAACCGCTCTTTGACGCCTATACTGCGGAAACCGGAGTCAAAGTAAAATACATCACCGGTAAAGCCGGAGCCCTGCTCGAAAGAATCAAGGCTGAAGGTGCAAACACCCCCGCAGATCTTTTTATCACTGTTGATGCCGGTAACCTCTGGCATGCAGCAAACGAAGGTGTGCTGGCACCTGTAAAATCGGAAACTCTTGAAAAAAATGTTCCCGCTCATCTGCGTGATCCTGAAAACCGCTGGGCCGGACTTTCTGTACGCGCACGCACAATCGTATATAACAAAGACAAAGTTTCCCCCGAAGAACTCAGCACCTACGAAGCCCTTGGCGATTCCAAATGGAAAGGCCGCCTCTTGCTCAGAACTTCCAAAAAAGTGTACAATCAGTCCCTCGTAGCCTCCTTCATCGCGGAAAAAGGCGAAGCTGAAACTGAAAATATCGTTAAATCATGGGTAGCAAACCTTCCCGTAGTTCCCTTCTCCAGCGATACCAAGGCTCTCGAAGCTGTTCTTGCAGGAGTAGGTGACGTTGCTGTGGTCAACACCTACTACTTTGGCCGTCTGCTCAAAAAGAACCCCGATCTTCCCCTCGCAATTTTCTGGCCCAACCAGAAAACAAGCGGCGTGCACATGAACGTTTCCGGAGCGGGCGTTACCACCCATGCCAAACATAAGGAAGAAGCCCTAAAACTTCTCGAATGGCTTTCTTCTGAAAAAGCACAGGGGAAATTCGCATCCCTGAACATGGAATATCCCGTTAACCCCGAAGTTAAAACCGATCCTGTTGTCGCTGCTTGGGGAGAGTTCAAGGGCAACCCCATGAACGTTTCCAAATACGGCGAGTATCAGGCTGAAGCAATCAAACTTATGGATCGCGCCGGATACAAATAACAATGGCTCAAGAGATTACCTCTAATGCTGCCGGGGGAGCTCCTCCAGCCCCCCGGCGGAAAATATTTCGGATCAAGTCTCCGGCATGGTTTACCCTTGCCGGAGCACTTGCTGTTGTTGCAGCGGTACCAGTACTGGTAATCCTCAGCTATCTCCTTACGCCCAATCATGAAATCTGGTCCCATCTGGCTGAGAATGTGCTGGGCACTTTAGCTGTTAATACAGTTCTGCTGCTCGCCTGCATCATTCCCCTTACCACCATAAGCGGTGTAGGCCTCGGCTGGCTGACCGGAGCCTGCGACTTTCCCGGACGCAAATTTTTCGCATGGGCACTGGTTCTTCCTTTTGCCATTCCTCCATACGTATTCGCCTTTGTTTACCTTGGAATTTTCGACTTTACCGGCCCAGTTCAAACATTCATCAGGTCCATATTTCCATCCATAGGGTTCATCGACATCCGCAACTTCGGCGGAGTATCCGTAATCCTGTCCCTTGCCTTCTATCCATACGTTTACCTGATGAGCCGCAGTGCATTTATGACCCAAGGGCGAACCGCCATTGAAGCGGCAAGAACTCTGGGCCACTCCCCGGCAAAAGCGTTTTTCAAGGTAGCCCTGCCAATGGCCCGCCCGTTCATTGCAGCCGGACTAGTGCTTGTCTGTATGGAAAGCCTCGCTGATTTCGGCGCGGTTTCCATATTCAATTACGATACCTTTACCAATGCCATCTACAAAGCATGGTTCGGCATGTTTTCCCTTGAAAGTGCGGCTCAGCTTTCTTCATTGCTGGCGATCATCATCCTGACCGCGCTGGTAGCCGAACAAAAGATGCGCTCCAAGATGCGCTACACCGAAGCCGGACGAAGCAATAAAGCAGAACGCCTTAAGTTATCAGGACCATGGAAATGGCTGGCGTTCTCAAGCTGTGCGCTGGTATTCATCCTCGCCTTTGCCCTGCCATGCATTAAACTCATGCAGTGGGGATTTGAAGCTGTTGAAACCGATCTCGCACGATATTTTGAATACAGTTTAAATACTCTGCTGCTTGGACTTGCCGGGGCAACAATTACCACTGTTGCCGCCCTTGCCCTTTCCTTTGCCAAAAGAAATGACCCCGGATCGCTTATGAACTGGTCCACCCGCATCGCCACTCTCGGATATGCACTGCCCGGAACTGTACTTGCTGTCGGTATTTTCATCCCTGCTGCATGGCTGGACAGCAACATTGCCAGCCTGCTCAAACCTGTTGGGATCGACACAAGCAACATGATCCAAGGATCGCTGGGACTTATGATCGCGGCATACGGGATACGCTTTCTAGCTGCCGGATTCGGAGCAGTGGACAGTGCCATTCAACGCATCACTCCCTCCATTGGCGAAGCAGCACGCACCATGGGTGCAACCGGAATATCCATGCTGCGCCGGATCTACATTCCCATGCTCAGGAAAGGTCTGCTCACAGGAGCAATTCTTGTGCTGGTGGATGTAATGAAAGAAATGCCTATCACTTTGATGATGCGTCCCTTCGGATGGGACACTTTGGCAGTGAAAATATTTGAATACACTTCCGAAGGGGAGTGGGAACTTGCTGCAATTCCGGCAGTGGTTCTTATCCTTGTCGGATTATTTCCGGTAATGCTGCTGACCAGGCAGATGGATAAATAGGAGTAACCATGACTGCTCTGTTAGAAGTAAAGAATATTGATAAATTTTATGATCAATTCCACGCAGTAAAGAATGTCACTTTCTCCCTTGAAAAAGGAGAAATAGGCTGCCTGCTGGGACCCAGCGGTTGCGGGAAAACCACTCTGCTCCGAACCATTGCCGGCTTTGAGGATCTTGCAACAGGTTCCATTTCTATTGCAGGGCAAATGGTTGCCGGAGAGCAGACTATTCCACCGGAAAGAAGAAACATCGGTATGGTTTTTCAGGACTACGCCCTTTTTCCGCACCTTACCGTCAGCGAAAACATTGCCTTTGGTATAGAGCAGCTGTCTTCAGGTGAAAAATCAAAGCGCATTGCAGACCTCCTTAAAACCGTGGAACTCGAAGGCGCAGGAAACAAATATCCTCACGAGCTTTCAGGAGGCCAGCAACAAAGGGTTGCGCTTGCCCGCGCCCTTGCGCCGGAACCGAAGCTACTTCTCATGGACGAACCTTTTTCCAATCTGGATGTCGCCCTGCGGGAAAACCTTTCCACTGAGATCAGGGAGATTTTGAAAGCCCGTTCAATCACAGCCCTTATGGTTACCCACAACCAGAACGAAGCTTTTGCCATGGCGGACAAAGTCGGTGTGCTTTCCTGTGGATGTATGGAGCAGTGGGATACTCCCCACTCCATATACCATCATCCGAGCAACCCAACTGTAGCCGGTTTCGTGGGAGAGGGAGTATTCATCAACGCATCCATTACCGAAAAAGGCCACATACAGTGCGCCTTGGGAACCTTGAAAGCCGATACTGATTTAAATTTTGACAACGGTGCTCAGGCTAAACTGCTCATCCGTCCTGAGGACGTAATCCATAATGACGACAGCCCCTACGGAGCAGAAATATTATCAAGGACATTCCGCGGCCCGAACATTCTCTACAAGCTCAAGCTTGATAATGGTGAACAGATTCTGTCACTGGTCCCCAGCCATCACCAACATGCCGTGGGACAGCGAATCGGCATATACCAAGAGGTGGAAGACCTTGTCCTTTTTCCGGCTGACAGCAGCATGGATGCCGGACAGCAATGTCCAAGATAAGCTGTAAATTAAAAAGGCTGCCTTCCGAATTCGGAAGGCAGCCTTTTTAATTCTTAATACTTTTATCCTTCTTCGCCCCAAGCCTTGGCGCTACGATCCACTTTTTTGCGCACGCTCTTCCAATCAGTTTCATGATTGAACATGGAATCCGGCAAAGCAGCGAGCATTTTCTCATACAAGCCCAAGGGGACGGTGAAAGTAAGCTCATCTGTTTTCATGAATTTTCTGGCTGATGGGTCCATACCGCCCAGCACAGCCTTTTCCAATCCCTGCTCCTTGTAATAGAGCGGCCAGCCCAGAATATTGGTACAACCTGCGCCGAAAGGAGATACAACACATTCCATGTCCCCGGTTGTGAACACAGTTTGGGTGAAGAGTCCGGTTAAAATTTCAGGACGGGCAAAAAAGATCACGAACTCCGGTTTCTCAGCATCGGAAAACTGAGACAAAGGCTTGAAGATGCAATATTTAGCGGGAGCCTTGCGCGGATTCACCTTGAGCATGAATTCCCGCATTGCATCCGGGTTGGACATATACCGCTCTCCATGCAGGGGCGTACCTTCAAAACCGGTAGAAACATAGTGCTCAATGAACCGAAGATGCGGTTTCATCATGGAACAGTAATAGACTCCTCCAGGACAGCCGTATTCTTCAGCTGAAATATACGCTGCACCACGTTTCTTTCTTGCCAGCCAAATGTTGCCAATGACACAGGAGAAGGTCTTCATGACTTCCTGCATGTCCAGTTTACCGCTTTCTTCCAATTCACGGGAGATAGGGATTCCCTTTTTGGGACCATATCCATTTTCCGGTTTGGTATCGCTGTAAAAAACTCCGAAAGGTTCTTCGCCCAACCCCAAATGATCCATGAAGGTCTTGGTGTCATCAAGAATGGATTGCATTGTCATGATTTCCTCCTCTGATTGGTCATGAAAAAAGATATCTCAGCACAGACATATTGCCTTATGTGATGCCTTTTCATACCATGCCCATAGATAAAATAAACAGACTGAATGGAAATCTCTATTCCAAATATGGGCATAATTATGCAGGATTTTCTTAATGACATACCATTACTGGTAGAAGTGGCGCGACAAAAAAGTTTCACCAAGGCAGCGGAAAAACTCAACATTGGAGCATCGACTCTTTCCAGACGCATAAAGCAACTGGAAGAAAGGATGGGAGCCGTTCTATTCTACCGGGACACCCGTAATGTGGAACTGACTGATAACGGACAGATTCTGCTTGATCGCTGCGAGTTCATACTTGGAGAAACACAGCGGACTTATGAATCCGTTGTGAATAATATGAAAAGTCCTTCAGGGCTGGTGAGGGTATGTATGTTCCGCGATCTGTATGACCGGAACATGAAAAAAGCATTGATAGGTTTTGCCGACAAATACACGGATATCAGGCTGGAACTTACCTTTGTGGAGCATCCGGTTGATCTGCGCACGGAACCTTACGATGCTGCTTTTCTCATCGGGCCTTCTATTGCTCCGCCACTTATTGCCAGAAAGCTGCTGCGGATCGAACCTTTCATCTACGCCTCGCCGGAATTATTCGACCGTTATCCCATGCCTGAAATGCCTGAAGATCTGCACAACATCCCCTGCATTGTTCTAGAACGCTTCGGAAGTCGCTGGCCGATGTTCAATGGTAAACGGCAGGTTACGATTCAGATAGAGCCAAAGTACAAGTTCAGCTCAGTGGACATCTGCCGGGATTTCGCACTTGCCGGACATGGACTGACATTAATCAGAAGGCAGGAGGCAGAGCCATACGAAAGAGAAGGAAGATTGATAAAAGTCCTACCGGAATGGAGCGGTGGATTCGAGCATGATGTCCACATAGTCACCGGCTCAGCTCAGCTACCGCAAAGGATACGAATTTTTCTGGATCACATTCAGGAATTTTATGCTTTATTGTAGCTCAGATCATGTAAGAGCATTCCCTTGGATTAAAAACCTTAGACGCGACTTAAGTTCTTCTCTTTAATAAACGACTTCAAGAAAAGGATGTGCTGCAGCATGTAGCGTTCAGCACTTTTCTTATCTCTGCCTATGATAGCGTCTAAAATTTTATAATGATGCTGATCAATAATCTCTAAGTTATGTGATTCTTCATAGAGCAGCGAATGCAAGGTGCTGATGCTGTGAAACATGTAGTCGTAAAAACGCCTTATCAATTCTATGTGGACCAGATTATGTGTTGAAAAGGCTATTCCCATATGGAATTTAATGTCCGCTTCCTGAGCTTTATTCTTGTCAGGGCGGCCAAGTGTCAGCTCTTTCAAAGCCTCCTGCATGAATTTGATATCGCGTTCATCGGCTCTATCTACGGCAAGCCCTACTCCATATGTTTCCAGCCCAAGGCGGACTTCCAGAAGTTCATCCAGAGAAGATTTTTGAGGCGTCATGACGGACGAGAACAACTGAAGAGGATTATGCTCTTCTACCGAACTCACATAATACTCATTGTCCTTCCTTTTCTCCAGGTATCCGTATTTAACCAGCAGCTTTATCGCCTCATCAACTGACAGAAGAGAAACCTTCATCAACTCCGCGATTCTTTTTGCGGAAATAAGCAATTCCCCCGGCTTTAATTCGCCACGATAAATATTCTCCCGCAAATGATCAAAAACATGCTCTACGCTTGACCTCTTCTTGTATTCTGAAAAAAAACTGTCAGGACAAAACTGGTTTGGTGATATTGAAGAGGGAGGCTCGGCAGTATCTGTCGCAGAGTTTATATTTTCCGTTAATGGAATTTCAACATGATCAACTTGATTGCTCACTTTATGAACAAACTTTTCATGGGACAGCATGAAACGTAAAGCTTCACGGATTACTTCACTTCCATCCTGATACTGCCCTGTTTCTATTTTCCCGTTGATTATCTTTTCAAGCTCGGGCGTAAGAGACAATTTCATGATTAACTTCCTCAGACTTGTTAGTCACATGGATAAAGAAAAGCTGCACATCGCAAACAAAATCATTAATTTTTGTCCTACTGGATTATGAAATATCCTGCAAAATATATAGTCACGTCGGAGCTCAAAATATCGGAATAAAACAATCTTACCGAGTCTCCCTGATCACATCCGCCGGACTCTGCCCGAAATAACGCTTGAACTCACGGCTGAACTGAGAAGGACTATCATAGCCAACCTTGTCTGCTGCAAGATAAGCCTTCATCCTTTCTTGAATGATCAAATCCTTGGCTCGTGAAAGCCTGATCTTCTTGAGATACTGAAGAGGTGAATCCGCAGTGATTTCCTTGAAAGCCTTATGGAAGGCTGAAACACTCATGTTCGCGGAATCAGCCAGTTGCTGCACATCAAATTTCTGATCATAGCTGCCTTCCATTATACTGATGACCCTAGCCACCTGTGAAAAAGAATTGCTTCCGCGAGCAAGTGAATAAAGCACCGGAGCCTGACTGCCGCAAAGAACCCGGTAATATATTTCACGAACAAATCCCGGAGCAAGAATCTTTGCCTCTGTTTCTGAACGGAGGGCCTTGAGCAGCTTAATTGCTGCGTCCTTCATATCTTCACTCATGACAGACGGGCCGACACCGAACGGATAATCCTTCTCATCAAGCTTCGCAATTTTACACTGAAGATTCATCTGATTGATCAGGTCATTAAGCTGAGCCATATCGATATCAATATACAGGCCTAGCAAAGGCTCATCCTCGCTGGGAAAAGACTCGCACTCCAAGGGCATCGCCACAGAAGTTACCAGATAGTTTTCCGCATCATAGCGGAAAGACATCCCCCCGATGTGCGCCATTTTATACCCGGAAGCAACAATACAGATTCCGGGGTTATATATCATCGGCCTTACACGGACCGGTTCAGTTTCTTTAAAAAACCTTACGCCCTTATATCGTGATTCAACGGCACCGCCATCTTCGGTTGCCAACTCTTCCAGCAGTTTTACTAATTCAGACATATGCATATCCTCCTTTCTCTCTGGAGATTTTGAACCCTATACAGCCCATTTATTCAACATAAAACAGATCTCCGTAGAGGAATAGGCAAACTTTAAAGAGAAATGTGTGTTCAAGAGGACTCAGGAACTCCTTAAAAAGACTTTAACTGACAAAGTCAAACAAAGGAGTAACCAATGAATTTTGAATTCCAGAATCCTACTAAAATAATTTTCGGAGCAGGAACCATCGCCCGTCTTGGCGAAGTTGTAAGTGAATACGGCAAAAAAGCCATGATCGTAACCGGTGGCGGAAGCGTTAAGCGAACCGGAGCTTTTGACAAGGCAGTGGAAAGCCTGAAAAGCGCAGGGCTTGCCTACGTTGAGTGTACAGACGTAGAACCCAACCCGCGCATCACCTCTGTCGCCCGAGGCGCGAAGATCGCCAAAGATGAAGGCTGCGATGTAATCATTGCCCTCGGCGGCGGCAGCACCATGGACGCAGCCAAAGTCATGGGAGCAGCAGCCCTCTACGACGGCAATCCGTGGGATATGATCCTGCATGGACAGGAAGAAGTATACATCCCCACCGAAACTCTTCCGGTTATCACCGTACCCACACTTGCCGCTACAGGTTCCGAAGCCAACTGCGGTGCGGTCATCACCAATGATGAAACAAAAATCAAATCATTCATCCAGATTCCGCTGCTTTTCCCCAAAGTCGCATTAGTCGACCCGGAACTGACAGTAAGCGTACCGCAAAACCACTCAGCCTACGGCGTATGCGACATCATCACCCACGTAATGGAAGGCTACTTCAACGGTGTTGACGGAACACCGATTCAGGATCGTTTTGCAGAAGGCGTCATCATCAACGCAATTGAATACGGACGTAAAGCGGTTGCAAATGATGAGAACCTTGAAGCACGCGCTCATGTTCAATGGGCTTCCATCGTAGCCCTCAACGGCTGGGTTCAGGCCGGAGTTCACATGCTCGCTCCCATGCACATGATCGAACACGCCCTTTCCGCACACCATGATCTAACCCACGGCGCAGGTCTGGCAATTGTTGGTCCTGCATGGATGCGCTTTGCAGCAAAATACCGCCCCGAACGTTTTGCCCAGTTTGCTCAGCGCGTCTTCGGACTTTCCTCAGAAGGCAAAGACGCTTTGACTCTGGGAATGGAAGGGATTGATGCTTACGAGACCTTCCTGCGCGAAATAGGATGTCCGACCACCCTCTCTGAAGTCAATATTACCGGCGAACTCTTTGAACAGTACGCAAAAGACGCGGCCCTCGTTGTTCGCGATGAAGACGGCAAGCTGCTTGGACGCCCGCCCATGACCACAGAAGACATCGTCGAAGTGCTCAAAAGCGCACTTTAAAAGGAGTCGACAATGAAAATTAAATCTTTTGCGACCGGACTGACCATCAGCACGACAGTGCTCCTGACTCTTGTCCTGACATTAAACATAGCCTTTGCGGAGGATAAAATGACTTGGGATAAAACCTTTCCCCTGAGTGATAAAGTGATCCACGAAAAAGTCACCTACCCCAACAGATACGGAATCACCGTGTCTGCCGACATGTACAAACCCAAGGACTTTGACAAGTCCAAGAAGTACGCAGCCCTTGTTATCGGAACTCCTTATGGGGGAGTAAAGGAACAGGGTGCGGGCATTTACGCCCAGACAATGGCGGAACGCGGCTTCGTAGCCATTGCATTTGATGAATCCTTCAACGGCGAAAGCGGCGGTGAACCAAGACATGTATCCTCCCCCGACATCTTCGCTGAAGATTTCAGTGCCGGAGTTGATTTTCTGGGAACACGCCCCTTTGTGGACCGCAACAAAATCGGTGCCATCGGTATCTGCGGCAGCGGCGGATTTGCCCTGAAAGCAGCACAGGTCGACCACCGCATCAAAGCAATCGCCACTGCCAGCATGTATGATATGAGCCGTTTTTTTCGCAACGGATGGCAGGACACCATGACTGCTGAGCAACGCGACAAGGTCCTCGACGAGCTTGGCGAACAGCGCTGGAAGGATTTCGAAAACGGAACTCCCATGTTGCCCGAAGGATTCCCCTCAGTAGCGACAGACTCCATTCCCGAAGGACTCGATCCTATCAGCAGTGAATTCTGGGAATACTATGCAATGAAACGCGGCCACCATCCCAGATCCCACGGCCCATTCACTGCGACAAGCAACATGGCCTTCATGAACTTCCCCCTGCTGAACTACATCGAGACCATTTCCCCGAGACCTATCCTGTTCATCATGGGTGAAAAAGCACACTCCCGCTACTTCACTGAAGATGCATACAAGCAGGCGGCGGAACCGAAAGAACTCGTGATTGTTCCCGGAGCAAGACACATTGATCTTTATGACCGCACAGACATGATCCCCTTTGACAAAATGGAAGAGTTCTTCAGCAAGGCTCTGAAATAAGATTTCGAACCACAAAGAACAAACCAAGCCCCCGGTTTGTGCCGGGGGCTCATTGCAATGAAGAATCCTAAAAATCAAATGCGTATTTAGAAAAAGAAAATATATAAAACATGACATCACAAAGCACTATACTTCAGGACCGTCCGGCCAACTGGTCAGCGGTTCTCTCCCTCTTCGTGGGTGTCACCAGCCTCGTTGCCGCTGAATTCATACCCATCAGTCTGTTGACGCCAATTGCACAGGACCTTGCCATCACCGAAGGTATGGCCGGACAAACTGTTACCGTTGTCGGCATATTTGCAGTGCTGACAAGCCTGCTACTGGCTCCACTCACCAAGGGCATAAACAGACGGCATATCCTGCTTATTTTTTCCGCACTACTCGTGGTTTCAAATATTATGGTGGCAACGGCAAATACCTATTCCTTTCTTCTAGTCGGAAGGGGGCTGCTCGGAATATGCGTTGGTGGATTCTGGTCAATGGCCGCAGCTGTAACGCTTCAACTGGTACCTGCCAACTATGTCCCGCGAGCCTTAAGTCTCATCTACGCCGGAGTTGCGGCTGCCACAGTAATATCACTGCCTATAGCCAGTTATCTTGGACATATGGTCGGTTGGAGAAATGTGTTTCTTCTTGAGGCAACACTGGGGGCAACAGGATTGGCCTGGCAGTTTCTATCTCTGCCTTCCATCAGAGCAGACAAGAACAATGATTTCAAAAACATGTTCAGGCTATTACGACAAGACTGGGTAATACTTGGAATCCTTGCCACTATTTTCAGTTTTGGCGGGTACAATATCTTTTTCACTTACCTAAGGCCCTATCTGGAACTAGACCTCACTCTCACACCAAACTCCCTTTCGCTGGTACTTGGAATATTTGGATTAGCGAACTGTTTGGGAACTTTCGCGGCCGGAATACTTTTCGAACGCAAATTCAGAAGCTGCATGATTGTATTGCAATGCATTCTCTCGGTAGTAGCCATTCTGCTCTATCAATTACAGGAAAGGATCTGGATAGAAGTCTTCTTTGTTATCGTATGGGGATTTGTCTGGGGATTCATGCCCGTAGGCTGGACCTCATGGATAACCCGCACACTTGCTGACAGAGCTGAGATGGCAGGAGGACTATCAGTTGCCTCCATTCAATTCTCGATTGGCGGTGCGGCTGCCATTGGCGGAGTTATTTACGACGGTAGCGGAATAGAAGGAATATTCCTTTTGGCAGCAGGCTTTCTCATTCTTTCAACAATACTGATCTGGCTTAGCTTTCTCTTCTTTTTCAAAGATACCGGACGGCATGCTTAGTATTGCCACTTTTCATATGCCCCCACAAAAATACAGGATCAAACATGCTTAAATTATTACTTATCAGTCTTATTTCAATTGGTTCGCTGGCATTTGCATCAAAGTGCCGCGCAGAATCCAAAAATGACGGCAAATACGCCAGCCGCACTCTTGAGAACGGAACCACAGTCAAACTGATTGTCGGTGAAACCGTAATCCCGGCACTTCTTAACGATAGCAAATCAGCACAGGCACTCATCGCAAAACTGCCCTATACTGTTGAATTACAACGTTACGCTCATGATTACTGTGGCGTGATGAGTGATGGCCTGCCTTATGACAAAAGTGATCTGCGTGATGGTTGGCTTGACGGGGATATCGCATTTGCCGTGAGCGGTAACTATTTCACTATCCTCTACAAGGATGAAGATATTTCCGAACAGTTCGACGGCATCGTAAACATGGGGATCATTAAAGCTCCGCTGTCCATAATGGATACCCTTGCTGAAAGTATCTCCCTCCGGATCGAACGGGATTAAATTCAGGAGCCCCAATTATGCACACAGTAAAATCAATCTCAACCATACTCACAATTGCATTTATCCTCAGTCTTGCAACCTTAACAGAGGCAAACAATATGAACACAGAAACAAACCTTAATGCCCGCCAACAATCCATAGTAACAATCGCTGCCTTTACCGCCAGTGGTGACATTGAAAAACTCAAACCTGCTCTGACTGAAGGTCTGGAAGCAGGTTTGAGCATCAATGAAATCAAAGAAGTTCTGGTGCAGATGTATGCTTACACCGGATTCCCCCGCGCCCTGAACGGCATGGCTGCCTTCATGTCAGTAGTGAAAGACCGCAAGGCCAATGGGATTAAAGATGTGGAAGGCAAAGAAGCCAGCCCTGTCCCTGCTGATTTCAATAAGGATGAATACGGAGCGAAAGTCCGCGCCAAACTTGCCGGACTGGATAAAGATATCTCAGGAGCAGAGTGGCAACGGTTCTCCCCGATCATGGACACCTTTCTTAAAAAACACCTTTTTGCAGACATCTTCGTCCGCGATGTTCTCACAGAAGAAGAACGCGAACTCGCCACCATAGCGGCCCTTGCCAATATGAGCGGTACCGAAGGGCAGCTTTTCTTCCATTACGGCGCAGCCATGAATTCCGGCCTCACCAAAGAGCAAATGAATAATTTCATCGAAGTGCTTGATTCCAAGGTCGATAATAAACAAGCCCAAAGCGCAAAAGAAGTCCTTACCGGAGTTCTGGCAAAACGAAACCAATAATGCACAACCTGATAAATATTTAAGGAGAAATTACAATGTCAGAAATCAACACTGATAACTTTTTTGGACAAGGTGAAGATAACACTGCGTACGCTAAATATTTCGTAGGACAAAGCTATCTTAATATCCTCAACACAGAAGGCGTTTTCATTGCCAATGTGACCTTTGAACCGGGTTGCCGCAACAACTGGCATATCCATCAGGCAAGTGAAGGCGGAGGCCAGATCCTGCTCTGTACCTCAGGTTGCGGCTGGTATCAGGAATGGGAAAAGCCTGCTCGTGCGCTCAAACCGGGAGATGTCGTTCACATTCCCGCTGACGTAAAACACTGGCATGGCGCAACTAAAGACGGCTGGTTCTCCCACCTGTCCGTTGAAATTCCCGGTGAAGATAAAAGCAATGAATGGCTGGAACCTGTTTCAGACGAAGATTACGGCTCTCTCGACTAACCAACCTTAATTCTACAGATAAGGATTCCAAGCGGAATCGAACACACGGCAGAGCGACAAAGACAAAAAGCCGTCCTCCGGGGCAACTTCATCATTTTGAAGTTACCTCGGAGCTCGGCGATATCTCTGGAGAAGATCATGAACATCTTTATGAGTCGTATTTTTACTTTATTCTTTCTGGTCCTGATCTTTTACGCTTTTTCCCTATGCAGAACGGGTCATGCACAAGCCGCTGAAGTTAGCAACAAATCTGCCAACGGACTTGCTCTATCCGATATGCAAATAGAGATCACATCAAAAGGGCACACTGCGACATTCCGGCTTTACGATACGGTTGCTGCCAAGCAACTCTATAAACAACTGCCGCTCTCACTGGACTTAAGCAATTTTCGGAATGCGCAATGGATGTTCTACCCACCTGAAAAGCTGAGTGTGACTAAAGATGAAGCCTACCATGACGGCAAGAAAGGAGAGCTTAGCTACTATGAACCTTGGGGCGATGCATTCATGCTCTACAAAGATTTCTATGCTGGCGATGAAATGCACAGGCTTGGTGTCGGCCTAAGCGGTATCGATGAGATTGCCCATATGTCAGGCAAGGCAATTATCAAAAAGATGGAACCCCAAAAATCCATGAGGCAAAACAGCATGCAGATAACAGTAATCGCAAACGGTCATGAAATTGTATTTGAACTCAACGACAGTCAGGCATCCAAAGATCTTTACGCTCAACTTCCTATGCGTATTAGTGTGGACAATTACGGCAGCAATGAAAAGATATTCTACCCTGCCAAGAAGCTGGGAACCAGCAACACACCGCTGGTTAAGTCCGCCACGGTAGGAACCCTAGCCTACTACGCCCCTTGGGGAGATGTAGTAATGTTTTACGGCAGCTTCGGTTCTGCCTCAGGTCTGTATGAACTGGGAAAAGCCATTCAGGGAAGCGAACATATCAGAAAACTGTCCGGAACAATCAAGATAGAAAAATAAAACCCCGCTCCTGCCAGCTATATATTGAGGCTGACAGGAACGGGGTTTATGATTTTATTAACTATATCTAAATCTTATTCAACAGTAACACTCTTAGCCAAGTTCCTAGGCTGGTCGACATCCTTACCCAAGTAGTCGGCAGTTTCGTAGGCGAAGAGTTGCAGAGCCGGAAGAGCGATGAAAGTATTCAGCGGGCCCCAAACTTCGGGCAGGGACCAGCGATGTTCTACATCAAGATCAACTCCGGGGTTGGTCAGGGCAATTATCTCACCGCCACGGGCCTGAACCTCTACAAGGTTTGACTTTACCTTGGGGAAAAGGTCGTCATTGAGAGCCATGGCAAAGGTGGGGAACTTAGGATCGATGAGCGCGATGGGACCGTGCTTCATCTCACCGGAAGCATAACCTTCAGCGTGAATGTAAGAAATTTCCTTAAGCTTGAGCGCACCTTCAAGAGCCAGCGGGAAGTAAAGCCCACGGCCAAGGAAGAAAAAGCTGTTGGCTTCGGAATATTCGCGGCTCAGTTCCTGTGCACGGCTACGCATGGCAGGCAATGCGGTCTCAAGAATTGAAGGAATGCTGCGCATATCCGCAGCAGCGCGGCTGTAGGTAGCAGCATCAATCACACCCTTCTTCTTACCCCAGTAGAGAGCCAGCAGCAGAAGTGCGGTCAACTGGCTGCACATGGCCTTGGTGGAAGCTACGCTGATCTCAGGTCCGGCCTGAGTGTACATGACGTAATCAGACTCACGGGCTACGCTTGAACCGACAACGTTACACAGACCGATGATGGACAATCCCTTCTCTTTAGCCAGCTTGATTCCGGCAAGAGTGTCCGCGGTTTCACCGGACTGGCTGATTGCCAGAGCTACACCACCCTTGGAAAGCAAAGGATCACGGTAACGGAACTCGGAAGCAATCTCTACTTCCACGGGAATCTTAGCCCACTGCTCGATGAGATATTTACCCCAGAGTCCAGCATGGTAAGAAGTTCCGCAGGCTATGATATGCAATCTTTCCGGCGGTTCCATACCTTCAACTTCCGGCAGGATAATTTCATTCTTAGCCTGATCTACACGACCAGCCAGACAGTCGGAAATAACCTTGGGCTGCTCAAAAATTTCTTTGATCATGAAGTGCTTGTATCCGCCCTTCTGCGCGGCCTGCACATCCCAATTGATAGTCTTGATTTCTTTTTCTACCGGCTCAAGGGTCTCGGCATTGAACACATCCCATGAAGAGGAAGTAATCTTGACCAGTTCGCCGTCTTCGATGAATACCACATCACGGGTGTAGGGCAGAAAAGCCGGGATATCGGAAGCAACAAAGTTTTCGCCAACGCCAACGCCCATAACCATAGGACTGGCAACACGCGCTGCGTACACAGTTCCCGGTTCATCAATGGATACCACAGCAATGGCGTACGCACCTTCAACCTGCTTCAAAGCCCATGAAATGGATTCCAGCATGGAAGAGTTGTGCTTACGGCCCTCGGCAATGAGGTTGCAGAGCACTTCGGAGTCAGTATCGGAACGGAATTCATACCCTTTGGCGAGAAGCTCAGTCTTGATTTCCTGATAGTTCTCAATGATCCCGTTGTGGATCATGGCAATTTTCTTTTCATGGTCCAGATGGGGATGGGCATTGCGCTCAACAGGTACGCCGTGTGTGGCCCAACGGGTGTGGCCTACGCCGAATGTGGAGTTGGTAACGTTTTTCTGGGCCAGCTTTTCATCAAGGGCTGCCAGTTTGCCTTCGGCACGGACCAGCTCGATTTCCTTGTTCTGTACAGTGGCAACACCGGCAGAATCGTAGCCGCGGTATTCAAGTCGTCTCAAGCCTTCAACTATAAGGGGGACAGCAGGACGGTGCCCGGCGTATCCGATAATTCCACACATATATAATCTCCTTCGCCTCTGGCGGCTCTCCGAGGGCCAAAGAAACTTTTTGAAAAAAGTTTCTCTGGATTCTTCAAAAACTTTTAATAAGCTTCGCTACCGCAAGTGACAAAACGTTTTAAATCTGAATAAATTTATCTGCTGATTCTCTCTTGGAAATCTGCCCATTGTTCCATGAGCGCACGCAGGGCCTTGCCCCGGTGAGAGCGGGCATTCTTGGTTTCGCGGGTCATTTCCGCTGCAACACAGCCTAACTCGGGATCAAAGAAAAGGGGATCGTAGCCGAAGCCCTGCTTTCCGGTCAGCTCAAAGGCTATACGACCTTCCCATTCGCCACGGCTCTGGATGCGGATATTATCAGGGGTAGCAGCCACCATTACGCAGACAAAACGGGCGGTACGTTCTTCTTCAGCCACACCGTCCAGCTCTTCCAGCAGCTTGGCATTATTCTTTTCGGGAGTAGCATCCTCACCGCTATAGCGGGCGGAATAAACACCGGGACGTCCGCCGAGTGCATCGACTTCAAGACCGGAATCGTCAGCGACAGCCACCAGACCGGTCAGGTTGGCAACAGTCTGGGCCTTGATAATGGCATTTTCAAGGAAGGTTTCACCCGGCTCGGGAATTTCACCGATTTCAGGAAATTGATCCAGACCCTTTACTTCCAGCCCCAGATCTTTAAGAAGCTCATTAAACTCAGCAATTTTGCCTTTATTAGAGGTGGCAAGAACAACTGTTTTCAAAACAATCTCCCGTAAATATTATCTAATTTTGAAATTTAACTGGCTAAAAACAATTAGGGAGTGCAGAGGGGATTATCCCCTTTGCCCGCCAGAGGCGAAATGCGACCATCAAAAGCGCGATAGCGCATCAAAATTATGTTTTGAGACTAATACGCTGTAGAAGCTGTTTAGGCAACCGGAGCTTTACGCAACAGCAGGGCAACGCTGGTCCCCTTACCCGGACGACTGGCGAGTTCCACCCCTCCGCCGAATTCTTCCATTATTTTCTTAACCATAGGTAGACCAAGACCGTTTCCATTTACCTTGCTGGAATAAAAAGGATCAAAGACATGGCTGCGTATGTCATCTGAAATTCCGGGGCCGCTGTCACGAACTTCCAGCCATACATGCTTTCCGCTTATGCCGCTTGATATTTTGAGCCTGCCACCTTCCGGCATGGCCTCCATGGAATTCTTGACCAGATTGATCAGACACTGACGCACCTGTTCAGCTCCACCAACGCCCAGAGGATGAAAGGGATCAAGATCCATTTCCACCTCAATTTCCTGCAACTGGCAGCCAAGTGAAAGAAGCTGCATGGCATCAGCAGCAACACGATTTACGTCTATATTGTTTTTCTCCACATCTCTTGAGCGCACAAAACTGAGAATGCTTTTGAGCAAACGATCCAGCCTCTGAGCCTCCTCAAGAATAATCTGGATTTTCTCCCTTCCAGGGGCATCAATACTCTCGTCCTTAATCAACACTTTGGCAAAACCACCCATAGCCATAAGCGGATTGCGGATTTCATGGGCAATATAGGCGGAAAGTTCACCTACAGTCGCCATGCGTTCGGATTGCTGCAAACGCTGCTCAATCATGGTCCGTTCGGTGATATTCCGGCAAATGACCACCAACTGAACTACATTGTCACTACCTTCTTCAATAATTGGATAAACATAAAGACGATAATATTGCATCTTGCCATGCTCATCACTCTCGGAAAACATCAATTCCTCATTATGACGCTGCATGGCAGGAACATCTATATACCCGCCCTTAAGCGGACAAAGAGACGAAAGGGAATCATAATACTTAAGAGGATTCCTGCCCTGAAGTTCCGCTATGGACGCTTTGGCCCGTTCAGCAAAATGATTATTGCAATCCAGAATAAGGCCATCGGAGCCGACAATCATTATATCTTCGGGGAACTGATCCACTACAGATTTGAACAGAGCCTGTGTCTGCATGAGATTGGCCTTACAAGCAATCCATAATCGATCAGTGGCATGTAAGCGCAGAAAAAAACGGGCAGCAGGAAGTTCAACAAGAGCAACTTCCGGAGGCAGGGAAGCACGCAAGCTCCCAACCAATTCCGGCTCACCGGAAAGCTCAAAGACCATTTCTATGGCTGGGTGAGCGGAAAGCATGGAGCCGACATCCGCATAAAGAGGGAAATCGTGACCGTCCTGCAAGGGACTTCCGGCCTCGTCTATAAGAACTCCGGCCTCAATACTAACACCTGCGGCCTCGCGACTGCTTTCGTGTAACAGCAACGAAAGAGCGGAAAGCGCAAAGGATCTCCCCACAATTCCGATGCAGTCTTTTTTTATATCAATGAAATCTCCAAGCATTACTGCTCCATCCCGCCCCTTGGTTTAAAAAGCATTTCCAAGATAAACTATTTTCCGCAAAATGGGTAACCTAGAATGGCATTAATTAGCTCTTTGCACTTGCTGACGAATAGGTTAACCATTGCCGCACAAGGAATACTGACCTATAAAAATAACATCCGTAAAATTTCACCACTAACGGAATTAAAAATAT
The DNA here is from genome assembly GCF_000023445.1 of Maridesulfovibrio salexigens DSM 2638. Taxonomy (GTDB): domain Bacteria; phylum Desulfobacterota; class Desulfovibrionia; order Desulfovibrionales; family Desulfovibrionaceae; genus Maridesulfovibrio; species Maridesulfovibrio salexigens. The sequence continues at coordinate 3,992,883 of NC_012881.1, forward strand.
GAACATGACTAAAACCAGAATTTATACCATCAGCCTCGGCTGCCCGAAAAACAGAGTGGATACAGAAAGAATGCTTGGTGCATTCGGCGACAATATGATCGCAGCATCCACCGCTGAAGAATCAGACCTCGTACTGATCAACACCTGCGGATTTATCGGCCCTGCTACCGAAGAATCAGTGGACACCATCCTTGAAACTGCGGATGCCATCAAAGACCTGAATCCGCGCCCGGTACTGGCTGTAGCCGGATGCCTTGTCAGCCGTTACGGTAAACTGACTGAACAGATGCCGGAAGTAGACCTCTGGCTCTCCACTCATGAGTTGGATCAATGGCCTGCGCTTGCCGCCAAAGCCCTGAGAAAAGAATTTCCCGTGGTTCAGCAACGCGCCATCAGCACCGGACCTGCTTACGCCTACCTGAAGATCAGCGAAGGCTGTTCCCATTCCTGTAGATTCTGCACCATTCCCTCCATCCGCGGCCCCCATGTGAGCCGCAAGCTGGACGGACTGGTGGAAGAAGCCCGTTACATCCTTGATCAGGGCGTACCGGAACTTGTTATTGTGGGACAGGATACCACAGCCTACGGTTCAGACCTTGACGATAAGGAAACAAACCTGCGTGCCCTGATTGAAAAGCTGCTCCCGCTCAAGGGAATGGAATGGCTGCGACTCATGTACCTCTATCCCGCAGGGCTGACCGATTCCATGCTTTCCTTCCTTGCACAGGCCGGAAAACCGCTGCTGCCCTATTTTGACATTCCCATCCAGCACGCCCACCCGGATGTGCTGTCCTCAATGGGCCGCCCCTTTGCCCGCGACCCTCGCAAGGTTATCGATCGGGTCCGCAAACATATTCCTGACGCGGTTCTGCGCACCAGTATCATTGTTGGCTATCCCGGCGAAACAGATGAGCATTTCAATACGCTGGTTGATTTTGTAAAGGAAACACGCTTCCAGAACCTTGGCGTATTTGCCTACCAGCCGGAAGAAGGAACCCCCGCCGGGGAAATGGAACAGCTGCCGGAAGAACTGCGCGAAGAACGCAGAGAGATACTCATGGAAGTACAGTCTGAAATCAGCCGCGAAATCCTCGAAGAAAAAGTAGGGGACACAATTCAGGTGCTGGTTGAAGAGCCCAACGATGAATGGCCCGGACTGTTCAACGGACGCGTCTGGTTCCAAGCCCCGGAAGTGGACGGCATTACCTACGTCAGTGCGCCTGAAGACGGCATGGAGCTGAAAGCGGGCATGATGGTTGAAGCCGAGATAGACAATGTCACGGATTATGATCTGGTGACTTTGGTTAAATAAATAAATCCCCCTGACGCAAACGCATCAGGGGGATTTTCCATTTATTGCTGAAATTCTTTTTTACATATCTACAATTTCTACTTCGCGGTCTTTAAACTCGGGCATGGCTTCATATGAAGCAAGAATTCTGGCCCCTTCTACTACATAACGACTTATCTCATCCACGAGCTTACCACGCTTACAAAACACATTTTCCGGGGAATAAGTCATGCCGCTCTTGCCTGTAAGCTCAAGTGAAAACTTCAATCCGGCATGCGGGGTCATCTCTTTAGGGCCATGATCAGATTCCTGACCTGCAACTGTAAGCACCGCTTTCTTCAATACTTCCCGGTTTTCCCAGAAGCTTCTATTTAACTTAATGATTTCACCGTTACTGAATTCAAGTCTCGCAAGGGAAATCCCTTTAGAGAATTTGTATCCTGAAGAAAGAACAGGGCGAGGGGCTTTTCCACCTATCGAGTAAATCGCATAAGTACCCAGCGATGCAAAAACTGCAAGCCCGATAAAAAGGAATATGATTTTTTTTACTTTGCCATTCACTGCCGCCAACCTGCTTCTTAACGATAACTTAATCTTCGAGGAAACAGGTTATTACCGAATTAAGACAAAGCAATCAAGCAGGTATGTATTATAAACTCATAACTAGCTGTCATTACAGCGAACTATCTTCGCGTCAGCCTGCTCTTTGCGTTCATAAGCTGCGGAGGCCTCCACTGCAGCGGCCCATGAATCAAAACGTCCAAACCGCACACAATACCATTTACGGTTATTTGCGGAAGGGACCTCGACCACGTAAGCCTCATAGCCTTGTCCAGCCAGACGCTTACGTACCTTGGCTGCTGATTTATGCTTACGGTTGGAACTCACCTGCACAGCGTAGTTGACGGGCTTGAGTCCGGCACTGATCTTCGGTGCAGGCTTAGCCCTCTTAGCGACAACAGCTTTATTCTCAGAGGACTTACCCTTCTCACGCACATCAAAAAACTGCCATGCAAGCGGACCATCCAGCGGACGCGAGTAAATCAGGTACTGGCCTTCGCCATCGGACATAAAATTGAAGATATCATCCTCTTCCACTTTCATAGAGGAAACCACCCGCCCATCGCTGCGGTCAATAACCTGCAAGCGCACTGCCGGATAAACCCCGCCTTCTTCCATAGCAAAGGAAATGGTGGAATTAACGTCAAAGACAGCAACGCCCTGTCGTTTTTTTGATTTAGTAACTACGTTCAACCCCTTATATGATGGGGATTCCGTACGCACAGGCAAGGGCAAGGATAAAACCGGATCTCCATAAAAGACCAGATCATAAATCGGGGAAAGCCCCTCCCCTTTAATTAAATTTTGGGCAAACTGAGCCCGGGCTTCAATTAAAGCATCACCAATACGATGTTTGCCGCTGAAATAAGCCTTATGAAATTCCATAAGCAAGCGAGGTGTCCCACTGGAATCAACCCTGAAAACACGTCCGTCATCGAGTTCAGCTCGAATATCACCGCCACCCTTGCAGCCGGTCATCATTGCCAGTCCGCCACCGGAAGAGAGCACCACAGCTTCCGCCGGGGTAGGCATGGTTGAATTCAACGCAGCAACTTCACAGGAAGGATTGAGCACCACAGGCAGCCCCGGCTTATATTCAAGTTCCATTATCGCTGAAACCGGAACAATTCCTTTGCCAGCCCGAAAGCCTTTGGAGGTGGCCTCAAGAGCCAGCCATTGCACCGAGACATCATCTTCTGCCAAGGACTGCGTTAACCTTTGCGGAGTTGCGCCCCCGGCTGCCCCGAGGTACCGAATCGCCTCAGGACCTGCGATACCTTCCTGTTGCAGATTAAAAAAGAGAAGCTCCGAATCGGAAAGAGACTGAGCGGAAAAGCCTTCCCCGCCGATAAATGATACCGGCCATGCCGGACGAAATTCACGGTCTCCGTACCAGCGTTCGTACTTTGCAGCCACACTCTCAGCCTCGGCACAATCACGGGCCGGAATCCTGCCCACCGGAAGCATATTCTCCGGTGCAGAGTCCGAACCGCCATAGCCGTAATCGGAAAGATGGACTTCATTACCGGAATCAAAACGAGCAGGCGGAACGATGTCCCGGTTACCTAGAATAAGCACGGACATAAGTTTGCCGTCTTTGTTCAGTTTAGCCACCTGACTCTGAATACCGGCAACGACCTTCGCCTCAGACTCGGCAGTTCCGTTAGTCGAAGGAACCTTAACGATGACTGACTTTACACCTTCAAATTCTCGGTGCAGATAGGAAAAATAGCGGGCCGCACGCATAAAATCAGCAGTACAGACAATCACATTCTTCTTTTCTTCAGTGTAAAGAGCGGAAGAAACCTTAACCGGATCGGCAACAGGCACAACCACGGGTTCAGCCGTGTTACCCACCCCCTTAACCTTACACCCTGAGACCAGAACCATGCTCAGCAAAACCAGCAGGGGAATAAAAAATTTCTTAAGCTTAACCATTCCCCTTCTCCCTGCCTTTTGCGACTTTACGTGAAATCTCATCCCAAACCATCTCAGCTGTAATATCAGTCATACATTTATGGTGCTTTTCCGGGCAGCTTTTACCACCGTGAAGCCCGCAAGGTCTGCATTTCAGATTATCAGGACTTTCCAGCACAGTAGAATCTGCGCCGCGTGGGAAAAAACCGAACCTGCGAACTGTCGGTCCGAACATAGCCACGAGCGGGACATTCTGAATCCATGCAATGTGCATGGGACCGGAATCATTGGTCAGGTAAACATCCAACTGTCGAATATGGGCAGCCAGTTGTTGCAGGTTCAATTTACCGGACAGATCAATAACCTCTCCAGCTTGCTCAACCTGAGCAAGCACAGACTGGCAGAGTTCCTTTTCGCCAGGGCCGCCAAACAGGATTACCTTGAACCCTTCACGAATACACTTATCGATTACCCGGGCAAAATTCTGCTCCGGCCATTTCTTGGTTTCCCAAGTGGAACCGGGATGCACGCCGATAACCGGACCATCGCCCAATTCTCTAAAAAATTCTTCGGCTTCACTGATTCTGGCAGCGGGAAGTTCGAGCATTACATCAGGGGCCTCACCTGAAATCTCCAAAGGCTCACCGAGGGCAAGCAATCTCTCCACTTCTGCCAGCTCATCAAAACGCCGTTTCACAGTATTGGAATAAACAAAGCGGTTATACCACGGAGCATCGTAACCGATACGGTCCCTGATCCCGGTGGACATGGAAACCACAGCCGAACGCATGCTGGTATGTGCTGAGATCCAAAGGTCAAAGCCCTGCTTTCCCAGCTCAGCACCAAAAGAACGGGCCGCGCCCATGCCTTTCTGGGCACCACGCTTATCAAAACCGTACACCCCGGCAAGTTCCGGCTGGCCTTCAAATAAAGGCTCCACACCCTTACGCACAAAAAGATGAATTTCAGCGTCAGGAAAACGCAAGGCAAGAGCCTTGATAAAAGGCAATGTCAGTACTGCATCGCCAAGGAAGGCAGTCTGCCAAAGGGCTATTTTTTTATAGTTTTTGCTCATTAATTATTTGATGCGCTACGCGCTTTTGCCTATTTAATTTCGCCTCCGGCGGCCAAAGAAACTTTTGCAAAGGTTTCTCTGGACTCTTCAAAACCTTATAATAGGGCTTCGCCGCTTCGGGCTTAAAATTTTGCGGAATTAGAAAAACATTTTTCCAGCTATGGAACTGACAATCAGGATGACTCCCACAGCTACAGTAACCAGCATTTCAGGGTACGGAGTAGTCCAACGGACTCTGGCTCCAACGGTCTTTTCAAAACGATAAAACCGGAAGGCCGCACTGGTTAAAATCACCATTCCTGAAATAATGATAAAAATACCGAGAAAATTCATTTCTTTGAGCATTATCTCCGGGGTTCCGGGCAACATTTTCGCCATATACAATCTGGCCTTCTCAATCACAAATCCGAAGCCGAACAAGCCCAGCGCGGTCCGGCACCAAGACAGAAAAGTCCGCTCATTAGCCAGCAATGTGCGCATTCTGGCAAGTTCGTTGTTGTCCAGCAATTCCCTGTCATGTTCAGCCATTTGCCAACTCCGGATTTTCTGGTCTACACTTCTTGATCTTGAATATATATGCCTATAATCTGTAATGAGAATGCGGGCAACATTGTTCGCGAACTGGAACAACTTCCGGCCTCCAGCCAATTAAGGCGGGCCGCATCATAAAGGATCGAAAATGAAATACATCATGTTTGAGGATTTCTCAGGCGACCCGCTGCCCATACTTATCCCGAACCGTATCGGATACCTCGAATTCAGGGAACAGATCCCCTACACTAAAGTACTCTCCGCCGGATACGTGCAGCTGCGCCCCACAGGAATCACCTGCCACGGCGAAGCCAAAGAACTCAACGCAGCAGCCCGCGAAGAAGATGCAAAAATCATCTCTGATAAGCTGGAGGCACCGGAGTACTAAATCTGCTCCAAGCACACAGATTAAAAATGGGCGGTTCCAACTTGATTGTCGGAACCGCCCATTTTTTTAATTCTTCAAGTATAAGTACTAGTCGTACTTAACCGCACTGATCTTCATCAGCTTGTCCCATGTGTGGACAGCTTCGATGTGACGTACGGTTCCGGTCTTGCCGCGCATGACCAGAGAGGTGGTTTCTGCACCGTAGCCGAGATAGCGTACACCACGCAGGAAAGTTCCGCCGGAAATACCGGTGGCTGAGAAAAAGATATCATCGCTCTTGACCAGATCGTTAACGGTCATGATGTTGCGCAGATCGTAGCCCTGATCTTCAAGGGCAGCTTTTTCAGCCTCGGACTGAGGATCAAATTTAGCGAACATTTCGCCGCCCATGATGCGGATAGCGCAAGCGGAAAGAACACCCTCGGGAGTTCCGCCGGTACCGATCATAACATCAACCGGACTGCGGGGATCTACAACCATGAGTGCACCGGCAACGTCACCGTCAGTGTGCAGCTGGATACGTGCCCCTGCATCACGGATTTCCTGAATCAGACCGTGGTGACGGGGTTTTTCCAGAACGAAGACAACGAGGTCGTCAACGTCCTTGTTCAGGGCCTTGGCGATTTTGACAAGGTTGTCTTTAACCGGAGCGTTGATGTCGACCATATTCCTTGCGGCAGTGGGAACAACCAGCTTCTGCATGTAGTAGCTGGGACCCGGATCAAGCATCATTCCGGTGGGAGCAACGCCGACAACAGAGATAGCGTTGGGGCGTCCGTATGCCAGCAGGTTGGTGCCTTCAACGGGGTCAACAGCAACGTCCATACCCGGACCTTCGCCAACGCCCAGCTTCTCGCCGTTGTAGAGCATGGGTGCATGGTCTTTCTCGCCTTCACCGATAACAACTGTACCGCTGATTTCAAGGCTGTTAAAACTCAAACGCATGGCATCGACTGCTGCCTGATCACCTGCGTTTTTATCACCCCGGCCCAGCCATCTGGCGGACGCCAGTGCTGCTGCCTCGGTTACCCTGACAAGGTCAAGAGCCAAATTTCTCTGGGGAGCTTCCATTTATCTGTCTCCAAATGAGTGAAGTAAATTGTTTAAGTTTCGAGTAACAATGCATATGCCCATTACATAAAAAGGCCCGTCAGTCCAGCTTTCATATACTGATCCCGCACCCAAGAAGAGCCGACTGACAAGAAAGTTACAGCCGCATAATTAAGGAAAAATTCAGAAACGATGCACAGTTAGAAGAAAGTAATTTTCAGTGTTTTTCGCAGGAGCATAGCAGATGATGCTTTCTCGACAGTCTGGAGTTGATTTTTTGAGCATGCAAGCTTATTAAAGAAAACATCTAAACTTTTTTTAGAGCAACTGCCTGTATCTTTACTGCTATCACTCTGGGCAAAAACATTAAATATAAAGAACTTCGACCTGAAAAAATGCGCAAATTTTTTATTCCAAACCTGATTATGGCACTATTCCTTGCAGGACTGCTTGTTTCTGTAATCCCTGCCAGTGCATTCGGAGCCAGTATCAAGGATGATTTCACCATTGCCTGGAAGCAGTTCCATGCCCTTTCAAAAAACCAGAAGAAAGCCAAATACCGTTCTGAATGGGAAAAAGTCGGTAAAAAATTTCGTAACGTTTTCAAACGTTCCACCCGTGGCCAGTATGCTCCCAAATCACTATATTATCTCGGACGCACATACGAAGAGCTAGGTAACCGCAGCGGCATAAAAAAAGATTTCCGCACTGCAGTTGATTACTATGGGCGCATGATCTCAAATTTTCCATCCCACCAGTGGACGGATGACAGTATTTACCGCAGGGCCGAAATCAGGCTCCGCAAACTGCATGAAAAAGATCTTGCCTATTCCGACTACCTGACCATCGTTCACCGCTACGCTAAATCGGACATGTATTCACAAGCCCGGAAGCGTCTGGACTCAATGGACCGTAAAGGTGTTGCAGGCAAAAAAACCAAACACAAAAAGCCTTCAGGCACCATCATTCCCGCTCAGAAAGCTTCCACAACAAGCAAGAGTAAATCTTCAAGTAAGGCCAAACTACTTTCGGTCCGCTACACCAGCAGTGAAAGCTACACCCGCGTGGTTCTCGACCTTGATGAAGAGGTCCGCTACCGCTATCAAATCCTGAATCCGAATCAGAGCGTAAACCGCCCGCACAGACTATACATAGACCTTGAAAACACAGTTCTGGGTAACGGCGTACACAAGGCTACCCACGTTGCAGACGGAATCCTTAAGGATATCCGCTCCGGCCAGCGCGACCCGCGGACCACACGCGTAGTTCTGGATTTCAACTCCATGCAGGACTACAAAATATTTCCGCTGGAAAACCCCTTCCGACTGGTCGTCGATGTTCAGGCACCGGAAGAAGGCAAGGTAGTGGAAAACAAGAGTCCTGTTCGTCATTCCACACCCAAAAAATCCAAACCCCAAAAATATACCCCCCCGGCAAACAGCAAAAAAATGGCCGGAGATTTACTCGAACAACTGGGACTTACCTTCAAGACAATCATGCTTGATCCCGGTCACGGCGGTAAGGACCCCGGTGCATCCGCCAATGGACTCAAAGAAAAAGACATCAACCTGCGTTTTGCCAAGATTCTTGCCGCCAAACTGAAAAAGGCCGGATTCTCGGTAATGTACACAAGAAGCACAGACAAGTTCATCCCTCTTGAAGAAAGAACCGCCATGGCGAACATCAAGAAGGCAGACATGTTTATTTCCATCCACTGCAACGCGCACCGCAGCGCCAAGATCAATGGTATTGAAACATATACCTTGAACCTTGCCCGCAACCGTAATGCAGTTCGTGTAGCAGCCCGTGAAAACGCAGTTTCTGCCAAGAGGATCAGCGATCTACAGGTCATCCTTACCGACCTGATGCTCAATTCCAAAATGAAGGAAAGCAAGGATCTGGCTAAAAATATTCACACCGGATCACTGAAAAGCATCCGCAAGAAATGGTCGGTACACGATCAGGGTGTGCGCGAAGCACCTTTCTACGTGCTTATGGGAGCAAAGATGCCCTCAGTCCTTATCGAACTGGGCTATCTGACCAACCGCACCGAAGCTAAGCGCCTTAAAACGGACCGCTACCTTTCTTATATTGCAGATGGTATCGTAAAAGGTGTATTGGATTACAAGAAGCAGATTGAAAGGTATGCCAGCCTTTAGCCCGACTAACCGCTAAGACCAGTTTCAGGAAAAATCATGATAAATCTTGATATCCCGGGATTTGCCAAGCTCGAGATTGAGCACCTTGTTCTGGACTACAACGGCACCCTCGCCCTCGACGGCAACCTGCTGCCCGGAGTCGGTAAGCTGATCATGGAATTATCTGAGGATGTGCAGGTCCATGTACTCACGGCAGACACCCTCGGACAGTGTGAAGACGAGCTCTCCGGCCTGCCCGTAAAAATCCACATCATCAACGGCAGTCCAGAGGACCAAGCCAAGCTTGATTACGTGAACACGCTCGATCCGGCCAAATGTGCCTGTATCGGCAACGGACGCAATGATATGCTCATGCTCAAGGAAGCAGCCCTGAGCATCATCATATCCGGAGCCGAATGCATGTCCATGAAAGCAGCCCGCGCCGCCGATCTCGTAGCAACAGACATTTCCAGCGCACTGGGCGTTTTCACCCACCCTGTGCGTTTGCTGACTACTTTGCGGAATTAATTAAGCATTCAGAAATTTATATTTTTAATATCCCGTAATCATGAACATGATTACGGGATATTTATTTTTATTATAAATCGATTGACCAAACAAATGCGTATTGCTAAGCATTAGCGCTCAAATAAGAGGAGGATAATTTTATCCTGAAATAAGAGGTTTGCATGGTCAAAAAGATGTTGAAAGTAATGATGTTGATATTGGCAGTATGTATGCTGCCATCATGTATAAAATATATCCCTTGCCCGGACCCTCTCCCGGTGGATATTCAAAAGCAGAACCGTACAATTGATGGTACATTGAAACATATCATGGCAAGTTATGCCCCGGAAGACGAGCAGGTAGGAAATAAAGTAGAATACACATATGAAGATGCGGAAAATTATCGTGACAGGGTTTCCTACGGCATAAGCTTCAAGCAGACATGGGAAGATTTGGTCCGTTTAGCGGCCAAAGAATCCGGGGTATTTGATAAATCCTCCACGAACAAACTCATGCTGGAAATCGACATAAAAGAACTCTACGCCCCTGAAGTCCACGACCATTTTCTATACAACACAGTAAATCATGATGCGCATGTCAGCGCCCACTATACAGTCAAAGACATAAAAAGCGGGAAAGTCCTTCTGAGTACGAACTATTCGGCAATAGGAACCTGTGACAAATATGACTCCCGCGCCCTTTGGCAGTGCGCGGCAAATCCCAATATCAAGATGGCCTTAAACAGAGCCATCGCCAAGGTTAACAACCAATTTATAAGTGACCTGCTGAATGTTAATATTCCCGAATCAACGCAAGAAAAGCCTGCAGAGAATAAAGTTAACTTTTGGGCTGAAACAAGTACAATCGTAGCCCAATATAGTAAATCTATAGCCGATGCAAAGTATGGTTTATCAAATGCAGCGCAATTTAATCGCTCGAAAGCTCTGTCCGATTTTGAAAAAATGCTGAAACTTCGGGTAATCAACTCACAATTATATACAAGCAAAAGCGATCACAAGCACAAGGTTTATGCGACCATAACGGATGAATGGCATGATAATGGCCTAATATTCATCGGAACACCACAGACTAGTGCTACCGTAGAATTCAAGGTGATTTCCACAGGAGCAAAACAGAAAGATAAAGTCATCTACCAAAAAAGTATTACTAAAAAGATTGACAAAATGATCGGTGATAGAAGCAACTATGTCCCAGACGTACTCCACTGCCTAGACCTGAGTCTGGATGAATTCATGAAAGATATGCACGAATTAGCCAAGAAGAATCCGGGAATATAATGTCCGGTCTTTTCAAAAGAAAAGATTAATAATTAAAGCCCGTAATCTTTCACAGATTACGGGCTCTTAAATTTCACATACGCAACTAAATCACTTATTCGTCTTCGTCCCCGAATAAGTAAAAGCTTTCTTATCCATAGTCCAGTAGGTCCCACGATCAATGCCGAAGGCCTTTCCGCAGGGGCAGTAGACCTTGCCGTCACGCTCTTCAGCATTCCAGATCTTCTTGATCCGTTCCTTATGGCAGCGATGAACCTCACCCTGACCTATTTTGTAATATTTCCAGAGCTTACGTCTGCATGATGCACATTTCATAACTAACATGGCGAAAGCATAGCGAATGAAATGAAGCTAGTAAACAAGCAACAAAAAGCCTGCAATATCAGAATTGATACCGCAGGCTTAATTTCATAAATATATTAAAAACTAAGCAAAACTAAAAGCGTTCACGGCCTTGGATTGAATATCCTTCAAAACAATTGCCGCTTTGGAAAGAACGTCATCAAAAGAACCGCTCTCCCCCTTACTGATGGTAAAGGAAGCACTGACCATGAACCTGTTGCCATCTGAAACAATTTCCGAGCTGGCAAGTGCAGCCTTAACCGAACTCAGATCACGCTTTAAGGCATCAAGGTCATCGGCAAGGACATAAAAAGCATTGTCGCTACGGGCAGTCAGCAACCAGCCTAGGGACTGCTGATCAAGCAGCGAAGAAGCTTTTTTCATGGCTGCAAAACCGCCATTCCAGCCGTACTGACTATTAATCGCCAGCATGTTATCCACATTGAAAGCCGCCACAACAGGTGTTTTCCCCTGTTTCTTTGCGTCTTCAAAAACATCACGACCCTTATCGAGGAAAAAACTAAGATTGAAAAAACCGGTCAGAGGATCACGACTATAGGCATCCTTAATGGAGCGTATACGCTCAAGTTCATTAAGGTTGTTGGTCACACGCCATGAAAACTCTTCTACTTCAAAAGGCTTTTTGAGGAAGTCATTTGCCCCGCGCTTAAGAAATTTTGCGGTTATTGCTCCAGAATCATGGGCGGAAACACCGAGAATTGCCATCTGATCCCGGCTATGGGTCTTACGCACCTCGCTGACCAGTTCAAAACCGTCCAGATTCGGCATCTCGTAATCGGTGAGCAGCAACTGCACATCAGGGTTCTTCTTGATCAGTTCGAGAGCCTCGGCACCGTCTTCTCCGGCTAATACGGTGAAGTTGAGACGTTCCAAGAGACGCTGCATAATTTTACGGGCAGTGGAGTTGTCCTCGGCGATAACAACCTTGATTTCATGGTTGGAATGAATACGGCGGATGAGGTCGACCATTTCCTCCAGATCTTCACGGCTGGATTTATTAAAGTAATCCAGAACGCTTTTCTCAATAAAACGGTTACGGATTTCCTCATCAAAAGTAGAAGTAAGAACGATGCAGGGAATTTTGCGGGAAAGGACGTAATCCACCGCCTCACCATCCGGAGCACCTTTGATATTCAGGTTCAACACCGCGATAAAGACATCATCGCCATTATCAGCGATCCTGCTTTCAAGCTCGTCCATAGAGTTAACCACTATGGTGTCAAAGGGTGTAATGGATTCTATATGTTCGGTAATGATTCTTGCTTGAGTATTACTGTTTTCAACAACAAGAACACTATTCTTCACTGTCTGGCCGGACATGCTGCCCCCTTTAAATTCTTTTTAATTAAGATAGACGATTAGGAGCAAGATACACTTTGGGAAAAGATTTAGGCAAGTCAAATCATTGAGAGTGCATTATAAAAATGGGTTCCCATGTCACAGCCTGAAAATTACTTCTCCATAATCGGAGTTGAGTAAGATTCGATAAGTTCATCAGTATCAATCGGTTCTGGCGGATATTCATTGCTACGGGAAATAGCCTCATCTACTTTCCGCCTCTCCTCAAGATGCTCATCAAGATCCCTGGTCGCATTGCGGGGGACTTGAGATTCCTGATATTCATTCACGTTTGCCCCGACTACAGCAACCCCGACAACGGCAGCAGTCCCCCATATGCATCCTGAGCAAAAAAGGGGCAAAAATAATAGACAAAATAAAAAGGACCTGACTTTAAGCAAAATAGTTATCTCTATATCTCTGAGAGGGCGGATTAACGAATTAAGTGACTTCTTAATATTAATTTATCTCCGTACAGCGGTACACCTGCAATGCAAAGATCGCAAACATTTAAATCATCATGTGTGTAAGCGCTTATAAGCAACTCTGCGCATTGCTAGAAACAACATTATAAATAAAATTTATTACGAAATAACGTTCGGTATTTTTTTCTTTTTTCGAAATTTATCTGTTTTAAACATGCTTTTTCAATGTAAAATACTCAGCCGGACAAAAAATTAATACTATCACTCATGCATCTTTCATTAATATATAAAAATGCTCGCAAAATTCTCTTTAATGTATTTGACAGCTACTACAAAGTACTTTATCCATAATTCTTCCAACGCCAAGTTAGTGAAAAAATAATCCTCAAAGGAGATTCCAAGTGGAAGATTATCTGAAAGAAGCTTTGGAAATTGTCAAAGCACAAGCAAGCGTAAGAACCATGAGTGAAGAAGAGATGACTTCCATGGTCCGCAAACTCTCTGCTGGCATTCAGGCCATTGCCGAAAACGCCCTCCCCGCGCAGGAAGAAGCTCCCGCATGCGAGCCTAAAAAATCCATCAAGGAAAAATCCATTGTTTGCTGCGAATGCGGAAAATCCTTTAAGATCATTACCAAGAAGCACCTCGCTTCTCACGGTCTGACCCCTGATGAATACCGTGAAAAATACGGCCTCAAGAAAAAGACTCCTCTGGTCTGCAAATCTCTGCAGCGTGAACGCCGTAAGAAAATGAAGGAAATGAAACTCTGGACCAAACGCGGTAAATAGAGTTTTTATACCACATTTCCATTGGTAGAAAAGCGCGGTAAGCCTTAGGTTTACCGCGCTTTATTTTTACTCACCCCGTCGCTGCCCCTAAACCTTTTCACAACTTAATTTCTGTTTTATATAAAAAGGCGAACCTGATGTTATAAACCTGATTAGGGCAGACTACATCCATATGAACAGAAGAGCATTCCTGAAATCCATACTCTCGATATCCGCCGGCGCAGGGCTGTGCGGATTTTCCAGCTTTGCCGGAGCGCAGGAGATCACCCGCCCGGTAGAAGAGAAGGACCTTAAGGATTACCTGCACCGAATGGCTAACTTCGACACCCCTCAGCCCGGTGATATTATTCTCAAAGACAAGGACCTGAAACTGCTTAAATCTTCCTTGAGCAGACTGAGAAGAGTGCAGCGCACAGTAGGGTTCGGCAATTTCTGTGTACTGGATTTTGATGACACCTTGAAATTCGGACGCAACTACTCTTCCATAGGTTCATTCAGCAAGCAGGAACAGGAATTCCTCGACAAGACATTCCATTTCGATGCTCATAATTACGGATTTTTCGGCGAAAAGCCTGTGGAAAAACTCACTACGACCATCTCCCGCAAGGATCTGGTTAAAGTACCACGCACCGGAAATTTTCTCTACCGGGGCGACCCGTATAATAAATATCTCAAGATCCGTAAGGAATTGGGGAATAATGTGTACCTTACTTCCGGGGTACGCGGCGTAGCCAAACAGTTCATTCTCTTTCTCGCAAAAGCCGAAGCCAACGGCGGCAACCTTTCGCTGGCTTCCCGTTCATTAGCCCCTCCGGGCTACTCCTATCACGGAGTGGGTGATTTTGATGTCGGGGAAAAAGGACTTGGAGCAGCCAACTTCAGCGCACTTTTTGCTGAGACCGGGACCTGCATCAAATTGCGCGAATACGGCTATCTGCAACTGCGCTATCCCGAAAACAATCTGCTCGGAGTCCGCTTTGAGCCTTGGCATATTAAGGTATGATGCGCTTTGCGCATTTATAAAATTATTTTGCCTCCGGCGGCCAAAGAAACTTTTTGGAAAAAGTTTCTCTGAACTCTTCAAAAACTTTTAATATGGCTTCGCCCCACAGCCAGACAGTAGTCATGTTGCTAAAGTTTTTACTTATTAGGACGATACAGTTTACATATATTGGCTTGCGCGTTTACTTTGCGACCGAAAATGGATAATTGTAATTTATTGATAGGCCACATGAACGATAACTGAGACGGGTTTAATCAGCATGAGTAAAATTCTGCAGCAGGACGAGGTTGATGCTCTATTAAGGGGCCTTTCCGGTGGAGAGGTTGAAGCGGAGCAGGACATACCGGATGATGATTCCGGTGTTGTCTCCTTTGACCTTGCCAACCAGGACCGCATTATCCGCGGTCGTATGCCTGTTCTTGAAATCGTCAACGACCGTTTCGCACGTCTGGCAACCAACAACCTTGCCAACACCATGCGCAAAAGGGTCGACATCAACCCTATTTCCATCGACATGTCCAAGTTCGGGGACTTCATGCGTTCCCTGCCCGTTCCGACATCTCTTTCAATTTTCAAAATGGACCCCCTGCGCGGTAATGCCATTCTCGTAGTTGACTCCCGTCTGGTATTCGCGCTGGTGGAAAGCTTTTTCGGCGGTTCCGGTTCTCAGCCCAAGGTAGAAGGTCGTGACTTTACGCCCATCGAACAGGCTATTGTTGACCGAGTGGTAAAAATAGCCCTGTCCAACCTTGAAGACTCATGGCGTCCGGTACATGAAGTTCACCTCGAACTGGTTCGTTCCGAGGTCAACCCGCAATTTGCGGCAATTGTACCGCCTTCGGACGTTGTTGTAGTCATCACCTTTGAAGTTGAACTGGAAAACGCCATCGGTTCACTCATCGTCTGCCTGCCCTACTCCACTCTGGAACCCATCCGCTCTAAACTGCACGCATCCTTCCAGTCCGAACGTCTGGAAATCGACCACGTCTGGGTCAGCCGTTTCAAAGAAAGACTTCTGGAAACACCGGTAGATCTGCTGGTTCGCCTCGGAAAGACCAAAATCACCGGCCGCCAGTTACTCAACCTTGAAGAAGGCGACCTGTTACTGCTCGATACTGACGAAGAAGATATGCTCGAATGCGAAGTGGGCGGAGTCCTCAAATATCTCGGCTCCCCCGGACGGGTGAAAGCCAACCGCGCTTTCCAGATCGCCCAAGCCATAGAACCTAAGATGACTTAGGTTCAATACTCTTTCTTATCAAATCGAAGTCATACAGATTAGCTACTCAAAACGGCGAAGCCTTAATAAAAGTTTTTGGGATTCTTAAGACCTTTTTTCAAAAAGGTCTTAAGCCGCCGGAGGCGAAATCAAATCATTCCTAATAACGCGAAGCGTATCAACTAATCTTATCTTTCTTGACTAGCGCCGTGGGCCTGCCTACAATCCCAAGGTTGACCTGATGTATTTTTTTATTCTTTTGAAAATAAAAGGCGCCAATGACCCAAATCACCGGACTGGTACTTACATATAACGGCGAAAGGCTGCTGGACGAATGCCTGCAAAGCCTTTCTTTCTGTGATGAAATACTGCTCATCGACTCCGGCTCTACGGACTCTACACATGAAATCGGACGTAAATACAATGCCCGCATTGTCCATAACGATTGGAATGGAGCTATTGAACAGCATAAATTCGCACTGACCCAGATCACAACCCCATGGGTAGTGACCATAGATCAGGACGAAATAATTTCCCCGGAACTCCGCGACTCCATAACCGCCAAGCTGCAAAATCCTGATGATGTGGACGGCTATTACTGCCCGCGCCGCTCGTGGTATCTGGATCGTTTCATTATGCACAGCGGCTGGTACCCGGATAAACTTTTCCGCCTCTACAAAAGGGACGGTATCACCATCGGCGGCATCAGACCCCACGAGGAACTGCGTCCTAAGAACAAGTCCGGCGAAATATCCGGGGACATCATTCACTACCCGTATGAAAATTTTTTCCAGCATCTGGATAAAATCAACAGCTACACTCAAGATGCAGCCGAAGACCTTTATTCCCGTGGCAAACGCAGCTCACTCGGCTCAGCTCTTGGACACGGATTTGGCAAATTTTTCAAACAGTATATACTCAAGGCAGGGTTCCTTGACGGACGGGCCGGGTTCATCGTCGCCCTGCACGGTTTTTTCTATACTTTTCAGAAATATATCCGACTGGTAGAACTGGAAATGAAGGACAAGAAATGATTAAAGAAGACAAACCGCAAATTATTGAACTGCCCAAGATTCTGGACAATAGAGGCAACCTTACTTTTATAGAAAACAGCCGCCATATTCCTTTTGATATCAAAAGGGTGTACTATCTATATGACGTTCCCGGCGGTGAAACACGCGGAGGTCACGCCCACAAGCTGCTCAGGCAGTACATTATTGCTGCTTCCGGCAGCTTTGACGTGGTTCTGGATGATGGCAAAACCAAGACCAAGTTCTCCTTGAACAGATCATATTACGGCCTGTACATCCCGACCATGACCTGGCGTGAACTCGAAAACTTTTCCTCCGGCTCCGTATGTCTGGTGCTGGCCTCGGAATATTACGATCCGAGCGACTATTACTACAGCTATGATGAATTCATAAAGGCGGTTAAAGAAAATGAAGCAAATCAGATTTCTTGATGTAGGCTGGACTTACCAGGCACTGGCCCCAAAAATGGACACAGCTGCAAAGCGTGTCCTTGAATCGGGCTGGTTCATTCATGGCGATGAAGTAAAAGCTTTTGAAAAGGAATTCGCCCTTTACACCGGAGCAAAACACTGCATTGGCTGCGGTAATGGACTGGAAGCAATTGAACTGGTCCTGCGCGCTGCCGGAGTCGGGCCCGGCGATGATGTTCTGGTGCCTTCCAACACCTTTATCGCTACATGGCTAGCGGTAACCCGCACAGGAGCCAATATCGTTCCGGTTGAGCCTGTTGAAGCCACCTACAACATGGACCCGGCGAAACTCGAAGAGGCTCTGACCCCGGCAACCAAGGCCATAATCCCGGTCCACCTCTACGGACAGCCCGCAGACATGGACCCGATAATGGAATTTGCAGAAAAGAACGGTCTGTTTGTTGTCACTGACGCAGCACAGGCACACGGCGCGGTTTACAAGGGCCGTATGTCCGGCACACTGGGTCATGCAGCAGCCTTCAGCTTCTACCCCGGTAAAAACCTCGGCGCTTTTGGCGACGGTGGAGCCGTGACCACCATGGACGACAAAATAGCCGAGCGGGTACGCAAGCTTGCCAACTACGGATCAACTGAAAAATATGTTCACGAATGCAAGGGCTTCAACAGCAGGCTCGATGAAATGCAGGCCGCATTCCTGCGCGTTAAGCTGGATAAGCTGGACAACTGGAACTGGACCCGCAAGACCGTAGCCAGTATCTACCTTGAAGGACTCAAAGATACACCGCTGGTACTCCCTGTTATCGGTGAAAAAATTCAGTCCGTCTGGCATCTCTTTGTAGTGCGCTGCAAGGACCGCGACGGCTTGATCAAGCATCTTGCAGACAACAAAATTGAAGCATCTATCCATTATCCGATCCCCCCGCACAAGCAGGGCGCTTACAAGGAAATGGAAAACCTCTCCCTGCCTATCAGTGAGGCAATCCACAAGGAAGTGCTTTCCCTGCCCATGGGACCGCACATGACTGAGGAAGACGCCCAACGGGTGGTGGAAGTTGTGAAAGCTTTTTTTAAGTAAGCAAAATCATCAAAAATAAAAGGCGGAGAACCTGTTCAGGTTCTCCGCCTTTTTTATTTCATTACTTAAGATTCTTACATATCAAGAATCTTCTTGGCTGTTTCATCCATAACATCAGTAATAAACTTAATTCCGGTTTCACGCTCAGTTTCGCGGTTACCGGAAGCAATATCATCACGGGTAATGGAAGTCAGTTCAAACTTACGCACACCGGCAAGAAGCTGCTGCAGCCCAGCACCAAGCTTATCAACCAGACACCAGATACCAACAGCGCCAAGCGGGATGTTCTTCATTTCATCCTTACCGACCTTAGCTTCAACGTCAGCATAGCAGGCAAAGATTTCTTCAGCAGTTGCACCGTATTTTTTGATTGAAGCAGGAAGCTTATCCCAGTTACCGCAAACAGCGTCACGTCTTTCGGGATAAAGCACACCCTCAATGTTTGCACCGAGAAATCCGGGAATCATCATAGCACGGCCCATGCAGATCATCTTGGCGTATGGAGCACCGATAGCAAGTGCCTTGAAGATGTTACTACCCTTGGCGAATCCGCCGGCAAATGAAAGGTCAACGACCTTTTCACCCTTAGCAGCAAGGCGGGAAGCATACTCGTACGCTTTTGCATGCAGCAGAATGGAAGGCACACCCCAAGATTCCATCATGTTCCACGGAGACATACCGGTACCGCCGCCGGAACCATCGATGGTCAGCAGATCAAGCTTGGCTTCAGTAGCGAACTTAATAGCCATAGCAAGAGCTTCCATACCGTAAGAACCGGTTTTAAGGGAAATACGTTTAAAACCGAGACTACGGAGATAAGACACAGAGCTCATGAACTCTTCGCGAACCTGCTCATAAGAAGAAAGGTCAGTGTAACCGAGGCGGCTGTGACGTGCGAAGCTATGAATGGCACCGCGTTTGAAACCTTCCTGAACTTCCGGCTTTTCAGGATCAGGGTCAACAAGGTAACCGCGCTTCTTAAGGAAAAGAGCATAATCGAGGCTGGTAACTTCGATCTCGCCACCAATATTCTTGGCGCCCTGTCCCCATTTGAGTTCGATGATAACTTTATCGCCATATTTTTCAGCAACGTATTCCGCCACACCGTTACGGGAGTCTTCCACGTTAAGCTGAACAATAATGGCACCATATCCGTCATAATAACGCATATATGTATCAATTCTGCGATCCAGTTCAGGAGCGCTGGAAATTTTACCATTGGATATTTCGGATTTGCGGTCAACACCGACAACATTCTCTCCGACAACGATGGGGGCGCCAACAAGAGCGCAACCAACAGAAAAAGAATCCCAATATTTAGCGGCAATAAATGTGGACCCCAAAGCACCGGTCATAAACGGAACCCGGCATTTGGTTTGTTCTTCGGCACCAAAAGATGTCTCAAGATTTACATCTGTGAAAAGACAATCTCCATTTGCTCCGGCATTGCCGGAAGCACCGTAGTTATTACCCTGAATGCGCATGGAGTTATAAGAAACCCCAACATGGGTGGTGTTTCCGCTACCTGCAGTGACCAGACCGAAATCCCTTGGGTAGAGCATTTCCCTGCCTCTAAGGGATGACAACCATGTTTCACATTTACCCTGGCAGTCGGCTCTACACAGGGTACACAGTCCGGATTCAATTGCATTTCCTCTATTAACAGCTCCCAACACATCGTTGGACTTTGACCAGTTTCCCATTGATCACACCTCTTTGTTTTTTTCAATACTGTTAGTCAAACTATGATTTGGTTTCAAGGAAAACCTAGCAGACACTTTATCAATATTGTAAAATTATAACATAGACGCACAATAAATGACTAGCCACATTCATCTAAGTATCTTAATAAACCATTTAAATTCGAGAGCATACGAAACGTTAACAATATTTGTAAAAACTATTTTAAAAATACTACTTTTTTGAAGATAAATTTAAAAGAGGCAATTTATAACAATAACTTTTCAATTTTTGGTACTTTTTTACCCACCCTGCGGTACAAAACACCCCGACCGCAATTATACAAAAACCTGCAATAGATCAAAAAAAAGACCCGCCAGATCAACCTGACGGGCCAACAATCACAATTGTGGTAATAATTAAAGCTTCGTTACAAATAACATCCGTATGGGATGACCGGGCTTGTTTATCATCTCACTCTGAATGACCCGATATGTATGGTAATCAAGCGCATTGCAATATTCCCGTACAGCGACATCTTCATCGTCCCCCCCGGGATGTCCGGCATAAATAGCGATACAGAGCATGCCGCCTTTGGCAAGAAGATCTAAAGATGCCTCAATTGCTGCCAGTGTGGTTTTCGACTTGGTTATTACAGTCTTGTCGCTTCCAGGCAGAAAACCGAGATTAAACATCACAGCATTCACCCGGCCATGGAATTCTGAGGGGATAAGCTCAAGCATATTCTCGTGACCGGAATGGAAAATAGTCCAGTTCGCAGGCAGGCACTCTTCATTTAAACGTTGCTCGGTTTGATTAACCGCATCCTCCTGAATATCAAATCCAAAGACATGACCGTCCGGACCTGCTTTTTCAGACAGAAAAACAGTATCGTAACCGTTGCCCACAGTAGCATCAACTCCGATACACCCCGGATGCAACACTTCACACAATACTGATTTAGCAAAAGAAAGAATATTATTGGAAATCATCTGTTTTTCACTCGCACAAAAAGGATTACGGTTTATTCTGCAACAAGAATAACCGAACACATATTTAAAATCACGCAGTAAAATTAGAACTTAAGATACTTATTAAGCTTGCCGGACTTGGAGAACTGACGCTCTGTGGTTCCGAAAGTAGTAGTTCCGCTAATTGAATAAGAGGAATTGGGAAGTCTCTTCCAATCCAGAGTGGCACTCCCCTTTGCTGTTACAGGGATCGGTTGCCCGCAGCTGAAAGAATTGAGTTGGAGCTGTTTTCCAGCCAGAACTGCGTTTACGTTAACGTCTTCAGCAATCATCCCGCCGGGAATCTCAACCTCGTCGGAACGAACCACAAGGCTGCCTGTACGCGGTGGAGCGCCCCATTCAGGAAACCCGACATCGGAAGTAATACGCACCTTACCGCCCAAACCATCCATCTGAATTAGTTTGGCCAAGTCAACGCCACCGCCAATAGTCAAGGATTTGGTCTGGAACAATCTTGCAGTCAAAGTCGGACCGGTCTTTACCCGAACCTCCAAAAGCGGAGATAAGCCGAGTGACACCCCAAGCTGGGGCACGGTAACGGTCAAACCTTTATTAGTAGTCACATAAACATTTGTTACTTCGAAAGAGAAAGGTCCGGCACTGACAAAATCTCCCCACTGAATTGTAGCTTTGGAAATTTTGGCATCTGCCAGTTTAAAGGCCTGAGACCATGCTATTTCCCACGGCATAAACAGGAAAGCACCAAGGATAAGTCCAGCCAGAAAAAGAAAAAAGTTTTTAAACAACTTTTTGAAAGAAAATTTAAAAGAAATATTTGGAATGAACTTCATCCGGCCGCCCTACCTGACAAGAATGATCTGCACATCAGCCAACTCAGGGGAGTCCAGCCTGTGGTTAATATTGAAATTTGTTACTTTCAAGGCCCCGCGAACATTAAAATCACGCATCAAAGCTACCAGCTCGGGCAGATTAAGGGATTCCAAAAGAACCTGAACCCCCTGTCCGGAATTTGCCCCGGCCTGTAAAGGCCTCAGAGAAGTCAGTCGACCGTCTAATCCAAGATCGCGAATAACCTGTTGGGCAGCGGTCATGGGCTCACGGTCCACCAACGCGCCACGTGAAGATTCTCCTGCCTTCAGCTGTTCAACCAATGGAACCACTTTGGCATACTTCTGCTTGCTGGAAAGGGTAATCCTTTCAGCCTTGGACTGAGATTCAGCAAACCCCGACCAAATCATAAAAAGAACCAGCGCCCATCCCACAACAAGTGCAGTAAAGAAAAGCTTCTGTTTATCTGCAGGCCAGTCCTGCCATATATAAAATCTTTCCAGATCCATTATATTACCTGATTTTAGCGGTTATACTCAGCACGCAGGCTGATGCTTATGCCGCCTTCAATATTGTTGGCCTGTTCAAGAACAAAGTTAAATTGGCTGTTAGCGGCCAACTTTTCCATCATGGCATCAAGCTCTTCATAGCTGCTGACCTTACCCCGGATGTTACCGGAATCAGCACCAAGGGAAAAACCTTCAATCTCAATCCCTACCGGAGCACTATTACTAAGTACGGCGAGCAGGCCAAGAACATCAATTCCTCCGCCATCTCCACCGCTTTTGAGTTGATCCAGTTTATATAAAATCTTGCCATAGGGATCAGAGCCCGGATTAGGACCAAGCGCACTTACATAAGTTTCTTTCAGCTTATTGCGCCACTCATTTGCATGAACCTGACTTTGCTGCCAACGGTGATACTGCCCGGCAATAAAGAGCACACCGATCAAAGAAACCAGAACTGCAGCAACCGCATAAGGTTTATAGTCAATAGTTATAGACTTGTCGGACCCGGAACGCTTGCCGCTAACTAGATTCAACCTGGCCCAGCGAACTTTCTTTTTAGCAAAAACATCGCATGCCTTGCCCAAATCCATGAACTCAGGTTCACCATCCAGTCCCAGTCGTTCAAACCTGTTCTGGAACTCCTCGTCATTGCCGCGGAAATAGGTCAATTCATCTGCACAGGCAAGAATACGTACACCTTGTCCTTTCCAGGCCCAAACAGACAAACCTTCAGCAACAGCAGCTCTCCAACAGACGGTAAAGGCAGTAGTCAGAACTGTCGCTTTTGCAAGGACCTCGCGATGACGGTCCAAAAAACGATCCAGCAAGTCATGCCCGGTATAGCCGAGCACGGCATCACCGGACGGACGCAGAACCTTGAATTCTCCCTCTTGCATAGGAAAGGAATAATTCATCTGCATCATAGTCGCGGATTTAGCATGACGGGATTTGATCGCCCCACGGGGCTTGAAAAAGAAGAAAAGGGGATCAGGCAAAAGGGCAACGACCGGATGTTTGTTTTTATCGGCAGGACCTTCTGATTCGATAAGGTCACGTCCGTCAAACATCATCCATTGGTGTTCATTTCCCTTGAATGAAAGAATATATACTAATTTTTTAAAGGCCATCTATGGCTTTGTCCTATACCTGTTAGCAGTGTTTTTGTCCATTTACTGGTTTTCAGCAAATGTAACGGAAATATCATTTTGGTAAACCAACTGCGGCTCCCCTATTTCGAGAGCACTCGGCCTTGATATAATATACCTTTTTACAACCGTACATCCACCCACCGATGCAGTAACCCGGGCTTCAAATGAACTCGACCTTACTTCCAATTCATTCATCATAGTTTTGTATAGTGTAGACGAAGAATCCAACCCGGCAACAGAAAGGACCTGACTGATATCAGTAAACCCTCTAGTTCTACGCCAGTGCAGTATACGGTTAACATTTTTCCCCAGATCAGGAAAGTAAGCCGCCAATATCTCAGGAGAAACAAAATTTATATTCAGTTTTGGAGAACCCCAAACGGTAAATGTTTCATTTATCCAATCCTTTTCCACATCTTCCCAACCACGAACCAACAGGATCTCTTCCGGTATTTTCAGCTTAGCGCCACGAGGCGTGTACGCAGGGTTTTGTGATGCATAATAAAAATTATCAATTTTCTCCAACTTGGGATCAACTTTCATCCCGGCCCATACACCGAGACTACCGATCATGGTCTTGGTATCTAACCCGGCGCCAAGAATATTACTGAGAATATTAAACGTTCTCTTGGTGTTAGCACGGCCCAAAATATCATTAAGATTAATTCTGGCGTTGCAAGGTACAATTTCAATTTCAAGACCTTCGTCAATAAACTTATCAGCCCACTTCTCACGCGGAGTATCAGAAAAAGGAGTTTTGTCGTCCTTGAGGATATCATAGATTAGATACAGAGCCTCTTCAGCCTTAAACCCGGCCTCATACTCACTGCGCATACGGCTTGCTTCAACCGCTCCGCGAGAACTGACTTCGATAGTCATTAAAGTCAGACTGGACAGAGCCATAAACAGCACCAGCACAATAACCAGCACAACTCCGCGTGAATTTCTGTCAGAATTATTCCGTGGCATAAGGAACCCTCTCGACAATCATCACATCTTTGCCGTCTTCAAATCTCAACTTAAGCCTGAAAGCCTTAACGGCAGACCTACCGCTCATTGCCCGGGCAGACTGCTGCGAACGTGTAATCCAGATATTCTTGTCTGCATCTAAAAATTCAATTCCCCATGACTTAAGGCCGCGCATAAGGAAGAATGAATTATCAAATTCAAAATCTGGAGATTTCTCGTGCCTGCGAATCATATTCGAAGAAAAGTCCCAAGAAACAATAATCGGTCCCGCCCCTTCCAGCAGGACATTATGGCTCGACTCTACACTGAAACCATCAGCTTCAACACCAATAGGTCTTCCGGGAACAATATTCTGCAGATCGCGATGCAAAAGGCGACGCAGAGTGAACATGCGTGATGAAAGTCCGGCACTGGACCGGACAACTTCATTATTAGTTACCGATTGGCCCAGCACCATTGCAACCATACTCATCAACAAACCGGAAAGAACCAGCCCGATGAGCACTTCGATAAGCGAAAATCCCGCCTGCGACTCAGGCGAGACATGGTTGTATTCGGAGAACTTCATTAAAATAGCTTCTTCTTGTGTGAGACCCGGTAGATTTTCCACTCCAGAGTATAATCTTCACTACGGGTTTCCAGAGTATAAAAACCTTTTCCTGCAGATGAAATGGTTTCCAGTCCAACCCTGAAGCTTCCTTCAGGAGGGCCGGGCCAAGAAGCCCAACCTGAAGAAATAACATTCATTTTTTCAGGATATTTATGGGCCAGAATATCCTGAGACAAATTCAGAACTTCCCATGAATCCTTAGAAGATTGCGCCATTAGAGCACTCTGCCGCTGCACCCCAAGAAAGCTCATTGACAGAGTTGCAGCAATGGTCAACGCCACGATAATCTCGATGAGTGAAAAACCGTTTTTACGCCCCACAGCTACCCCTCCACAAAACGGACTGCCAGCGGGTCCAAGACCACGGTTAAACCATCAGAAAAGACCAAACGCACTTCATCGCTGAACCCTTCAGGGTAGATAGTAAACTCAACTCCGTCGCCATCTATGGGATATTCATTGAAATGCCCGCTGGAGACTTCAGAAGGAAGAGCAATCTCCTCGTTCTTCCATTTAAGAAGACCGTTCTCAAAATCTATAAACACATACTGCCGGGAATCTGTCTCTACAGCCTCAGTCTTTGCCTCATAAATCAGGGCGTTTACAGAACTTAAGCTGTCATCGCCCCGGTCTCCGGCAAGATCAAGATTGGGCATGAGCGTAAACCAGCCCATGCCCACTATGAACAGAACAATCAAAAGTTCTATGAAAGTCAGTCCGCCTGAGAGACGGCGGGCAGCATGAATATTCATAATATTTCTATTGAACCGGCTTATTCCCAGCTCTTGATATCAGCGTCATAGTCTTCGCCGCCCTCCATGCCGTCGGCACCAAGGGAGATCAATTCGTAAGGACGTCCTTCTTCTCCGGGACTTCTGTAAATATAATCATAACCCCAGGGATCAACAGGAGCAGTAGCGGAATCCAGATATCCACCTTTGCGGTAGTTCCGGGGGACAGGACGGGTATCCGGCTTGGTGATCAAAGCCTGAAGTCCCTGCTCGGTGGTGGGGTAACGTCCGGTATCCAATTTATATAACTTCAAAGCCGAATCCAAAGCCTTCATATCCATCTTGGCTTTAGTCACCCTTGCTTCGTTAGGACGGTCCATGATTTTAGGAACAAGCATTGAAGCCAACAGGCCAAGAATAACAATAACAATCATCAACTCAATAAGACTGAAACCACGCTGCCCCTTTTTAAGGTCAGCAATACGAATTCTTTTTTTCTGCATAATACCCTCTATTTATTTATCCATTTCAGGATTAATCCCTGATATCCATCTGTTTGCTTGCCAGCGGCTCCCATTCAATTGGAGCCTCGGCAGCAATTCCCGTCCGGCGTGGAAGCATACCCCGCGATTTAAAGTAGTCATCCGGGCGAGCCACTTTTTTCCACCAGAGGTAATACCCCTTACTTGGTATATACCTGCAATACAACCTTTGAAATTCCCGCTGTGCAATAGGAACGGCAAGAGAAAACTCTTTCCCGCGCTCGGAGAAACCATACTCTCTGCCCAGTTTTACTTCTTTCCAGTCGGCAAAATCATATTCACCCTTTAGAGCAACTCCATTAACCGAGGAATAATATCTCAAATCCCCGTCAACATCCCTTACCCTATAGACCTTGCCTGAAGGAGAACGGTCCACACTGAACTCAACGGGCTTAAATAGAACTTTCTTAGAAAAAACTTTCCGCGGAGAACGATAAATCAGGACACTGTTTTTAAGGGAAAATCCACTTTCATGTTCATAATATGGAAACTTCGACCGTTTGCGCACATCCCATTGGAAACGCTCATCCTTCTCTGTAACAATATTAAGATGAGGGCCGTAGGCTTTTACCGACTTAAACGGTCCGCCTTTAATTTTTTGATCAAAAATACGGGTCAATTTGAGCGGACTCCACATAACCATTTTCCCAGTGGTATCCACCCCCATAAGGATCCCTTCCTCATTAGAAAAAGTCAGGGAAAGCGGCTTATACGTGAAACGGTCAATCTTGCGCAGTTTATCAACAGCCGGACCAACCCAAAGCCTGCGGGCCTCATCAACCAAAGCCAGCCAACTCCCCCGGGGCGAAACAGCAAACATATCCACGGTGCTGTTCACATCGTGAACACGGACCCGGGCACATTCTTTGGTATTGAAGACCTCAACAACCTTATTCTGACCGGATGAAACAGCCATAAAAGGAGATCCCGGTGCCCATGAAATAGAATTGACCGGTTTTGAAGTAGCCTGTACTGCCGCACAGCCCTGCCCGCCATACATGCGGACCACACCGTTTTTGAACCCTGCAGCAAGAATATTATCCTGTTGCACAAATGTAGTTACATTCTCGCCCAGATTCACTATCTCATTACTCTTACTAAGTTGCACAATATAGTTACCGACCATCCCATCGGGAGGACGGTTATAAATGCTGTCCAACGAAGAATACTGCTGAGAGGCCTCATATTCGACAAGCCCGGCAAGACTTAGCGGTTTTTGTCCCACCAGCATGGACACATCAAGGCTGTCGTCAGTAATAAGTGCAGGTTCATCCGAAGCCGGAGAAGGCTGCTTTGCACAACCGGAAACAAAAAGAGCGAAGGCACTCAGCGCCAGAATGATTAACTTTTTATTCATAATTCCTACATTTTCAGGAAGAAGTTCTTGCAAGACCTTAAAGCACGACTAAAAGCATTGCAATCGCACTTTCCAACAGATTGTGTTAAAGCAGAGCGTGTAAAAGTCAAGCCCGACGTGAAAACACAGCTTGCCCCTAGCCCAGTATTACGGCACAAGAAGCCATCAGCATAATAAACCTTTTCATGGCAACATCAGATGCAGCAGACATATAAAAAAATTCTGAACCACCTGTCCGGTCACTCGGAACAAAAAAAAAGCAGACACCTTAAAAGCAAAAGCTGGCGACTGCCGATGCTGGCAAGCTTTTACGTTCTGGCATACGTAATATTCGATCTCATGGCAGACGGCCTTGCCAGACATTATATTTTCTGCATTTTCCTTGTAGTCTCCAGTCTTTATTTTTCGTGGCGCCTAGGCGGAAGAGAAACAATGACTTACGTCGGTTTCTTCAACATATTCTTTGCCTTTATTTTTTCAAGACTGCTGTACATGACCGGGAATTTCTCATCCAAGCTATTCCTAAGCCGCTCGTTCATGACCCTATACGTGGTTGCTATCATTTTTATGTTCATCATGACCAAACGCAAATCTCCGGCGGACAGGGAAAAAAAAGAACGGGAAAAATCAATCCGTGAAGAAAGACAGAAACGCAGACAACTTGAGCTCATGGTAGCCACCGAGAAACTTACTGATGACATGATCACTCAGGCAAATATGGTTAAAGATGAACTCATGGTGCTCCAGAATTCATGGAAATCGCAGATTCATACCATTGTCAACGATCTTCCAAAAGTTAAAGAGAGGGAACTCTATAACCAGATAGTTACCCCTTTTGAAGAGAGTATTGTTGAGCACTTGCGTGATCTGGAAAAAAGGCTTTCCTTCAAACCCCAATTGACAGGTCTTGACGAACTGGCTGCAAACCTTACAGATAGACTGGAAAACGATCAAAAACATTCACGGGCAAGGCTGGACCTGAAATTTGATTTTGAAAAATGGATAGTCAGAGACGAAGAAGTCCTTGTGGACCGCTACAAAACATGGGAGATTCTGCTCAACCTGATCAGGAACAGCCAGACAGCTATGGAACTCCGGCAGATAGAACTGCTCCGCCAAGGCAGCGAAGAGTTCAAGACATTTAAACCTCGTTTATCCATCACTGCCGATGTGCAAGATAATTACGCCCGCTTGAGGGTAACCGACACCGGAGGCGGTGTCTCCGACGACAGTTTACAGGATCTTTTCAAAAGAGCCGTCCCTTCAGCCAAACGCAACGGCAAAGCCATGGGACAGGGAACTGTCTTTGTAAAATTTTTCGGCGACAACATGGGCTTTGACATATCAGCCAGCAACACTGACACTCTCGGTTCCAAAGGACTCGAAGTAACCATACTTATACCATTAGGAACCTTCGGCCCCGCAGGGGCTATTCCAGTAACAGGAGACGAATAATGACCCCGGAACAGGATCCGTATTTTTTTGTTTTGGCAGACGATGACCCGCGTTTGCACGAATACACTGTTTCAATCCTCCGCGATGCGGGAATTCTTGAAAAACACGAATCTTTTTACGATCCGGTCTCATTTCTGGCATTTTTGAAAGAATCCGAAGAAGAACCGGATGTAATCCTGCTTGATGTCCATTTTGAGGGTTCAGGACTCAGCGGCGTTGATATTTTACCTTATATTCGTGAAGAATATCCGTACATCCCGGTTATACTTTTGACCGGAATGGATGCCGAGGCCACTGACGAAGCACAATCCGATGTATTCACCTACTTCATCCCCAAACCGGTGACCGAAGACCATCTGCTGCGCATGCTTCATTTCTACCTTGGTAAGAGCAAAAAAACAGCTGAACAGGTCAACACCCTTATGGCAGAAATGGAAGAGGTCAAAGGGTACCACCAGTTGCTGGAAGAAGAAGTTGAACAGCTTCAGGACGAACAACGCCGCCTTGAAGAGCAGAGCAAGAGTGAAAAAGTAGCCGGAGCCGGTAAAGGATTTGAAAGAGTCACTGAAATACTTGAATCCCTGCTGACCAAGAGTGAAGCCATGCCAAGCTTCATCGCTGACCTTGAAAAGGTGTACTCCACACAGTTTAAACTCTTCAAAAAGGTCATTGAAACCCTGATTCGCTTTGACGTTCAGGATTCCGGAACACCGGGGATGAACATCCACAAAGTTAAAGGCACCCAGAACGTTTTCAGTGCACGGCTGTCCAGAAAAGTGAGGCTCTTTTATTACAGCTCCGCTAAGACCGTAAGGAAAAGACTATTAAGATTAGACATTTACCACGACACCAAGGGTATGGACAAGTGGATTAAAAACAACTACCATTCTTACGCTGAAATAGAGGAATAGTAATTTTAAATTTTCCCGGCACGGAATTCTGTCTGGAAAACTTTTTAGGATATATTTTTATATGGAGCTGAAAGCCACCAAATTTCCGGCATGGCTGTGGCCGCTCGCATTCGGGCTGGCTACGGCTTATCTTGTGTCGTCCTTTATCCCGCTGCCTAAGCCGACAGCCCCTATTCTTGGACAATCATTTTCTTCTGACGCAGCCAGTAAGATCGAAAAAGATTCCCAGGTGATTCTTGAAAAAAATATTCTTGGATTGGACAACCCTTCTGAAATCAAGAAAAAAGCCACGGTAACACCCTCTACATGGATGCTTGTAGGAATCCTTACCGGGGATACCGATATGGCTGTTTTCAGGATAAAGAAGGAAACAGTTATCCTGCGCGAGGGAGAAGAGCACGAAGGCTGGACCCTTGCTGAAATCAAGCCTCAATACGTCATATGGAAATATGGACGTGAGCAAAAGAAAATCGCCATGTGGGATCAGGTTCAAAGCCTGAAGCTTGTCCGGGGTAAAGCCAACAAAATTACTGTCAACAAAGCTGAAGCCAAAGAAATACTTGAGGACCCCAATGCTTTCCTCAAACAAGCTTTATTCAAGCCCAACTCAAAGGGTGGTAAAACCCAAGGCTTCAAGGTTACAAACATCAGGACCAATTCCTTGCTTAAAAAGCTTGGTCTCGAAAATGGTGATGTACTCATGCGTATTAATGGAGAAATGATCACCGGACCTACCAAGCTGCTACAGGTATACGGTTCACTCGGTGGTGCTTCAGCTATATCCATTGATGTTGAACGCAAAGGACAGATGCTCTCCCTTATCGTTGAGCTTAAGTAGGGATGTGATCAGAAATGCCCACCTATCAATATCGCGCGGTCACCAAAGAAGGAAAAAAGAAAAAAGGTTTTGTTGAAGCCTCTTCCCAGTCCAGAGCATTTGCCACTTTACAGAGCAAAGGGCTTATGCCCCTGCGTCTTGAGCAGGTAAAATCCGGGCAAAAGGAAAAGAGCTCCACCAAATCCCTGACTTCCTCCATCTCCATGAGCGGCAAGATCAGGCTGGGTGAATCTTTCTACTATCTTGGCATTCTGATCCAAAGCGGAACCGCGCTGGCCCAGTCTCTGGATATGATGGCCCGTATGAGTGGAGGTAAAGCCAGTCACACGTGGATGGAAATTCGAGATGCTGTCCAATCAGGTGAAAGCTTCTCCTCCTGTCTCGGTAAATATCCTAAAATTTTTCCACAGGTATACGTGGGTATGGTTCAGGTTGCTGAATCAGTGGGTAAACTTGGCGATGTACTTGAAAACATCGCCAAGTACGAGGAAGAACGAGCCGAAGTAAGCGGACGACTCATGACCGCTATGGTTTATCCGGTGGTTATCCTGCTTATCGGTATGGGAGCGGTCTACTTCCTGCTTTCTGAAGTACTGCCTAAGATCACCGGTATATTCAAAGCCGCTAAAGGCGAACTGCCCACATCAACAAAGATTGTTGTGGCACTGGGCAACACCTTGGAAAATCTCGGCCCAATGGCCCTAATCATCCCCTTATGTATGATTTTTGCCTTTATCAGCGCCTACAAATCCGTACCTAAATTCCGGGAGAAGATTGACGGCCTGCTTTGGAAAATGCCGTTGATCCAGAAATCCACACTTGCCCGCTTTTCGGGTATTCTCGGTTTTCAGATTGATGCCGGTATTCCCCTTGTGCAGGGCATGGAAAGCTCTGCCAATGCGGTTAACTCAACATTTTTCAAAAAGAAAATGGCCGAAGCCCGTGAAGAGGTCGCCACAGGACGATCCCTTAGCGCAGTGCTTGCGGAACAAAAGATTTATCCCGATATTTACATCCTGACCCTTACTGCCGGACAAAAATCCGGTGAACTGGGCAAATTTCTACAACGAATGGGTACCATCTTCGAAAGGGATGTGGACAACTTCATGAAACGTGTAGTCGCATTGGCTGAGCCTATGCTGCTGCTTTTCATCGGCATGCTTATTGCCTTTATTGTTGTCGCCATCATGGGCCCGATCTTCGACCTCACATCGCTCGTAAAATAGGTAACAAATGACCGATAAACAACTTTCCGACTTCATTAAGCGGGGCAAGGAAGTTCTTCAAATTGAAGAAAACGGCCTCGCCTCCATACGCGAATCTCTCGACCTGAACTTTGCCAAGGCCGTAGAAATGCTTGCCGGCTGTAAAGGCAGGGTAATTATCACCGGACTGGGAAAGTCCGGTCTGGTGGGCCGCAAAATCGCTGCCACCATGTCCTCTACCGGCACACCGTCCTTTTTCCTGCATCCTGTTGAAGGAGCACACGGCGACCTCGGCATGGTAAGGACTGAAGACGTTGTAATATCCATCTCCAACAGCGGCGAAACAGATGAACTCAACGCCCTGCTTCCGGCGATCCGGTCTTTCGGCACCCAAATAATTTCCATCACTTCGGAAATTGAATCCACAATGGGACGACTCTCAGACATTGTAATCAAAACGAAAGTGCCCTGCGAAGCATGCTCACATGGCCTGGCACCGACTTCATCTACCACTGCAGCCCTTGCAATCGGTGATGCTCTGGCAGTCTGTCTCATGGACCACAAAGCCTTTGACAGTCAGGATTTTAAAAAATTTCATCCCGGCGGATCGCTGGGCCGCAGGTTAACCCTGTGCATCAGTGAACTCATGCACACCGACAACATCCCCGCAGCCGCTCAGGACGGAACCCTTGCCGAAGCACTGACAGTTCTCGACAAAGGAGGTCTGGGACTGGTTGCCCTGACAGATGGAGAAAAGCTTTCCGGTGTAATCACCGACGGCGATGTGCGCAGATTGGTCTGTTCCGGTAATTTCAATACGCAAATTTCCGCCCGTGAGGTCATGATCGAAAATCCCCTGCGCATCACACCGGACATGTCCGCAGCACAGGCGCTCGATATCATGGAATCCAAAGAGATCACCGTACTGCCCGTTGTAAACGAAGAAGGTATGCTCACAGGTATGATCCATCTGCATGACCTACTGGGCAAAGGCAGACTTAAATTTGCGGAGAACACACGCAGTTAAGCCTTCGGCGACCCTGCCGGGGGCCTTAAACCCTTTTGCAAAAGGGTTTAAGAATCCCAAAACCTTTTAGTAGTTTTATTTTGGGATAGCTTGTGAGGCCTGACATAGCTTAAATTAATAGCGGCGAAGCCCTAATAAAAGTTTTTGAAGAGTCCAGAGAAACTTTTTCCAAAAAGTTTCTTTGGCCCTCGGAGAGCCGCCGGAGGCAACAATGTGTGGAATCGCAGGTTTTATTGATCTTAACCGTTCATCTGATGCGAAACGCTTGGAGCGTATTGCCCGTAAAATGGGTGATGCTCAGAACATGCGCGGCCCGGACGGTTCCGGGCAATGGTCCGACCCGGAATGGGGTGTAGGCCTTGATCACCGCCGCCTTGCTATCATTGACCTGACCGAAGAAGGCGTGCAGCCCATGCACTCCAAATCAGGCCGCTATGTCACCGTCTACAACGGCGAAATCTACAATTACCGCGACTTGCGTGCAGAACTTGAACAATCCGAAGGATTTCCGGGCTGGCGCGGCCATTCTGATACCGAGGTCATGCTTGAGGCTGTTGAGCAATGGGGCTTTGAAGAAGCCCTGAAAAGATTCAGCGGCATGTTCGCCATTGCCATCTGGGACCGCAAAGAACACTACCTGCTGCTTGCCCGCGACCGCATGGGTGAAAAACCGCTCTACTATTCCATGCAGGGTGGCAATTTCCTATTCGGCTCAGAGCTTAAAGCACTCATGGGCTATAAAAAATATTTCAACCGCGAAGTAGACCGCGACTCACTGGCCGCTTACCTGCGCTATTGCTACGTTCCCGGCCCGCGCACGATATTTAAAGATACTTTTTCCCTGATGCCCGGAACATGGACCTGTTTACGTCCAGACGGGGAACTCACGGAACCCCGGCCTTACTGGTCCCTGCTGGACTGCGCCCGCGAAGCCGAGAACAAAATTTTCACCGCCCCGGACGAAGCAATTGTCGACACACTGGAAGACCTGCTACTCAAAGTAATTGAACGGGAAATGATCTCCGATGTACCTTTAGGAGCTTTCCTTTCAGGCGGGGTAGATTCCTCGCTGATCGTAGCCCTGATGCAGCAGTGCGCTCTGGCTCCAGTCAAAACCTTCACCATCGGCTTTGATGATGAAGCATACAATGAAGCGAAAGATGCCAAGGCCGTAGCCAAGCATATAGGTACCGAACACACCGAACTGTACGTTTCTCCGCAAGACGCACTGGATATAATCCCCCAGATTCCTCAAATCTGGGACCAGCCTTTTTCCGATTCCTCGCAGATTCCTACCCACCTTGTCTCGCGCATGACCCGAGAACACGTGACCGTGTCCCTGTCCGGAGATGGCGGAGATGAACTTTTCGCAGGCTACAACCGCCACGTCAGAGGCTGCTCACTATGGCACAAGCTGGAGAATGTTCCCGCGCCTCTGCGTAAAATTGGCGCAAGGATGATTTCCAATATTTCGCCACAGAGCTGGAACAAAGTATTCAAGATGTACGGTCCGTTTCTGCCGCCAGCCTTACAGATGCGCCTCCCCGGTCAAAAACTGCATAAGCTTGCCGATGTGATGGGGGCTTCATCCGCATCTGATTACTACCGGGACCTAACCTCCATCTGGCTCAATCCAGAGGCCGTAGTACGCAATGCAACAGAATTCCGGGGCCCGTTCCAGCAGCCCAACTCACAGCCTCCGCAGGATAATCTGACAGCATGGATGCAATTCATGGATGCGGCCAACTACATGGTCGATGACATCCTGACCAAAGTTGACCGGGCAGCTATGGGCATCAGCCTAGAGACCCGTGCACCATTTCTAGATCACGAAATCGTAGAATTTTCCCAGCGTCTGCCTATGCATCTGCGTATCAACAATGGACAGGGCAAACATATTTTACGCGAAATTTTGTATAAATACGTGCCGCAGGAAATGATCGAACGTCCGAAAATGGGCTTCGGCGTTCCCATAGACAGCTGGCTGCGCGGACCGTTACGCGGATGGGCCGAAGAATTGCTGGCCCCGGACAGATTGGATCGAGAAGGATATTTTAATACCGGTCATGTGCGCCTCGCTTGGAACGAACACATGACCGGCATAAAAGATAACCAGTACAAAATCTGGAGTGTGCTCATGTTTCAGAGCTGGTGTGAGAAGTGGGAGATACGATAAAGAAAGTAGAAGAAGTTTGCAAGAAAGGTTCATTATGTCAGTTCGCATTCAACAAAAAAATGCAAACCACAATAATGTCGTAATCAATTAATCAGTATCTTTTTCTGCCCATTGCAATCTGCTGGCGCCAGTCATCAAACACCCATAATAGTAGCCGCTGAATCCTGCTTTTTCCATCAACCTACCAACTTTACCAATATCGTACGAAACCCGATGAAGAGAGAACTCGTTCCCATCAAAAACGGCAAAAGCGGCATGTGGGTTTAAATCTCTCGGTTGACCAACAGACCCTGGGTTGCAATATATTTTGTCCAACTCTTCAAATCTTACAACCTGTTGCACATGCGTATGCCCTGAAGCAAAAAAGCGCCCTTCGATACGTGAAAAATAATCGCGCTCAGGAATAAGATATTCGTCAATAGGATCAGCCCATCCACCATGAACCATAAAAATATTATCTATTTCGTGAAACACTGGGAAAGAGGATAGCCATCGCAAATTTTCTTTTGTTATAATTTTCCTTTGATATCCCAGGCAGTCGTTAACGCTTTTTGACCTGGGGCAAAAACTTTTTGCCACAAAATACCAGTCATGATTTCCCATTACACATAAAATATTCCGACGCTGAAGCTCCTCACAACATTCATTAATCTGCGAATAATACCCAACCACATCGCCAAGACAATATATTTCCGTAATCCCCATGAAATCAAGACGAGCTAAAACTTCTTTTAAAGCAACATAATTACCATGAATATCAGAAATTATCCCGATCATAAAATATTTTATCCTCAATATATCGTACAGCCTCTCCTCTTAAGATCTTTGGCTGTACCGGAAGTTTACCGTCAAGAAAATAATCAACACTCATAACTGACTCGTTGTATCCAAACGCTGTACGTATGGATGTCGCAGATGACACCCTAGGATTAATTTCTAACAATTTCAAACAACCATCGGCCTCTTCTCGAAATTGAAAATTAGTAGGACCTACTGGCTTAAAAATATCCCCAAGTTTACACAACGCTTTCTCCATACCGGAAACCTCAGCAACCTGAGCCTTTTCCGTGAACCCTTCTTTGGAAAGCTTGCGCCGCAAAGTCATATGGCAGCACAACTCGCTACTCTTTGAAAAAAAAGCTGATGTTGTATATTCCAATTCCTGCGTTCCTACAATTGCTTGGGCCATAAGATCCTGACCAAATGCATCACTGAACTGCCCAAAAATATTTTGAGAGCCCACTTCAACAATCCCCCTAGAAGCATAGCCACGTCTAGGTTTAAGAAGAAAAGGCAACCCAAATGCTCCAACAAGCTCATCAAAACTACCAGAAAGTCGTGATTCAATCGCATACTCAGGAGCTCTTTCTTGGAGCCTTTTAAAAAAATTCCATTTATCACCACACAAAGAGACAAGCTCGGGATTGTTCAAAAGACA
The DNA here is from genome assembly GCF_000023445.1 of Maridesulfovibrio salexigens DSM 2638. Classification (GTDB taxonomy): domain Bacteria; phylum Desulfobacterota; class Desulfovibrionia; order Desulfovibrionales; family Desulfovibrionaceae; genus Maridesulfovibrio; species Maridesulfovibrio salexigens. The sequence goes on from NC_012881.1 coordinate 4,029,727, forward strand.
AAAAGATCCTGATTTCTCAATCAGCTCTCGGTGCTCTCTCCAGTGGAACATATCTATTTCAATACTTGGAATAGCCAAGTCAACGTTGTGCTTTTTAAGAGTAGCACACAACCACTCAATATAACCATCTTCATAAGTCATTGGCGCAAGTTCGAAAGTATCACAAAACGCAGGCGCTACTGAATCATTGTAAGCAGCAATCCCTATAAGTTTATAACAATCGACCTTTCGTAGGGACCGCAAAATACCATACCCCACTATCCCACTAGCCCCACTAACAAGTATTGTTTTCATCCTAATTATCCTGTTGATGACGTGCTAACAATTTCATCCCCTGCTCCATATTTATACGAGGAAAATAATTTATCAGATCGTACAATTCTGTGGAAGTGTTAAAAATAGTATCTGGAATTTCAGCTTTATCCGAAAGAAAAAAAACATTTTCGGAATGACCGAATGCTCGTTGGGCTGCTTTCGCAACATCACTGAGGCGACAGTTTTCCGGAAAACTTGCATCATATACACCTAAAATTTTTTTTTCAAAAACTTTGCAAATTATTTTAACAACATCATATACATGCATATAGTTACGAAGAGCATCGTTGTTACCATAAATTTCAATACTCTTTCCAAGTTCTGCATTTTTAGCCATCATATAAACCAAAGGTTGATGGACAGAAAAAATACCCTGGCTATCGTATATTTGCGGAAAACGAATGATCGTCAACGGAACACTATAATTAGCACAGTAACAGCGAATCAACTCTTCCGCATAGCGCTTTGAAATAGAATAGGCTCCGTAGTAAGGAGAATTATGATCAAGAAAAACATATTGTGTTGAAACATGTATAACATGCTTCGCCTCAGCCTTTCTCGAAGCAGCGCAAACCTTTAAAGCACCGAGAGCGTTTACATGAGCTACATTTAAAAAATCTTGATCTGTCTCTACCTTGGAAAGTGCCGCAAGATTTACAACACAATCCACATTTTTGGGTAAACTTATTTGAACATCACCCAAAAGGTCACATCTCACATCACAGGCTGAACGCCCCATAGAAAACGGGTTATGACCACATGAAATAAGATATGGTAGCAAATACTGCGCAACAGCTGAACGGCCACCCACAACTGCGATATCAGACATCAATACGTCCCTCTGCGAGAAGACCACAGCAGAGTTCAGGATAATCGATTCCTATTTTACACAATCCCTCAATGACTTTATCATCAAGGTTCAATGATAATATTTGCGCGGTTGTAAATGGCTTCAGGTAGAGGCCTTCCATCCGCTCAACTACATACCCAGCATCGTTCATTTCCTGCTTAAGACTTTCGACAGAATAAAGTTTCTTATGCCCTAAATCTAAATCGTTTTGCGTCAACTTATATATATCATCAAGAAAACCAGCATAATTACCAAGTCTTCTGTTCATAGACAGAGCATTCGGAACAGATACGAAAATTCGCCCGCCATCCACTAAAAACTTCTTAAATCTTTTTAGAACTAAAACGGGATCTTCAAGATGTTCCAAAATAAAACCAAAAATGATCACATCATATTTCTTATCTGTTTCAAAATCCTCGAACAAAGCATTTATAATTTCCACTTCAGTATTAGGATTTCTTCTATGAAAATTATCAATAACAGCGCTTGATCCCTCAACAACGACATGCTCATCAAATATTTTGGAGAAAAGAGGAGAGGTATAACCATGCCCAAGCCCAAGCTCCAAAAGAGATCCCCCTTTATTGCACAACTCAGCGACTCGCCGGGGATACCAGTTTAACAACACCTTGTTGTCAAAATCATATTCCCTGCCCCCTTCATAGGAAATAACAAATTTATCCAATTCACTATTCACAAAAACACCATTTTCCGTGAGTTAAAGGTTGATGCCTTATCAAAAACATCATTCTCGCCAAGGAGAGGCTCTCTTACGAGACGATTCTATAATCGTTAAACATATCAATAACGATATCACGAGAATTATTCATCAAAATATCTACTATCGACAATCCTGGGACAAAAGAAGAAACCGTTTGCGGATACTCTGGAAAATCACTCTCCAAAAAACGCAATTCAATTCCTTGTCTCGAAAAAGAATCATGAGAATATAAATGCCTTCCAGCAGAAACATTTAGATACATTTTAGCTTTACATTTCCTCGCTATTTCTAACACCCGACTTTCGCCATTAAATATTTGAGTATCAGAAAAACTGCCAGACGATGTTACAAAATTTAATTCTATACCAAGATATTTATACACCGAAGAAATTGAATCAATTGCAAGAGAAGAAAGTTTAACATTTTGTTCAAAAAAAACAGACTCAACCAACGGAAATACGTCTTCAAAAAACGGAGATTTACCGTAAGACTGCCTTAAGGATTTTAAAAATTTTACGACCCACTTATCGCTGAGACTAACATATATTTCATTTATTTTTTTATTTGGACTTGCTTTTATAACAGGAACAGTAAAAAAACTAGGAGTGCCACTAATAAGCAATCTATTTCTATTTATCCACCCTCCTTTAATATAATTCACATCATCATAAAATACGATGCTATCAGTAGCTTGTATTAAATGGAAATAGCCCAAGTATGGGAATATATATGGCTGCATAATAGACAGATTCATAAAAAGCACCTTATTGCGGGTAAAATATGAATATTTTTTTTACTCTGAATCTTGCACAATAAACTTAGGACGTTCTCTAGACGATTCATGAATCCGCAACACATACTCTCCAATTATGCCCAACATAAGTAATATTTGTCCACCTACACCTAAAATTGTTACCATAATTGCAGCCCAACCCAAATACGGGGTCTCACCAAAGAGCCAGCTAACAAAAATAGCAAAAGCATATAAATACCCCAGTAAAGCAAGCCCCGCACCGATGATTGACATTGCCCGAAGAGGCAAAGTTGTCGAATCCAAAATCAAATCTATAAACAAGCTAATCCGTTTAGTAAGGGTCCATCCGCTCTTACCATGCTTTCTCTCTTTACGTTCATACGGAATAATTGCAGTAGGAAAACCCAACCACATTATTTCTCCTTGGAAGAAGTGGTGCCTACCTTTAAAAGAAAGAAGTAAATCTTTAGCCCGTCGACTTACAAGATAAAAATCAAACCCACCCTTTGGAATATTTGGATTAGCAGATCTAGCAATCTTATAGGCAATTCTAGAAAGAATAGAAGAGAGGAAACCATCAGCTCTACTTTTACGCGTAGCAGCCACAATTTCACAACCTGCCTCCCATTTATTTAGCATCTCAGGAATTAATGTAATTGGGTCTTGCAGGTCAGCCGAAATTGTTACAACAACATCACCATCGGTAAAATTGAACCCTGCTAAATTAGCACTTGCTTGCCCAAAATTACGAGATAATTTAACTATTTTTATATCATCATACTGCTTTCTAAGTTCTTGCAACACTTTCCACGAATCATCTTTTGACCCATCATCAACGAACACAATTTCAAAATCATATTGATTGAAAGACTTCTTATGTTCGTCATGCAACTGAGCACAAGTTTCAATTAATGACCCTTCATTATTGTATACAGGAACTACAATGCTTACCTTTTTTATATTGTCAGAGCCCATTATTCGTATATCCTATCTTTACTGAATTTTTTTTTAGTTATTTCTTCAAAGTTTCCGCTATAATCTCAACCACACGCCTAATCTTCTCATCGCCAAGCTCCCAAAAAAGCGGCAGCGCCAGAATGCGAGGTGAAATGTCTTCTGAAATAGGAGCAGGCTGATAATCAACTATTTTACTAAACGTATTAACTGAAGGGTAAAAATAGCGGCGAGGATACAAATTTTGGTCGTTTAATTTCTGAACCACATCGAGTAAAGTCGGCTCATTTTCAAAAATTACAGTAAAATATGATGAGTTATGAACACCGACCTTACACCTCTGAAAAGAAACTCCCGGAAGATTCCCCAGCAACTCCTTGTAAAGCGCATACCCCTCTTTACGAGCAGAAAAAACCTCATCGTAATACTTTAGGTTGGCCAAACCTAATGCTGCATGAATCTCGGTCAATTTTCCATTACAACCATCTTCCACAATCTGACCTTGAGCATCATGCCCGAAAAAACGGATCCTGCGCAATTTTTCAAATAGTCCAGAATCAGTCGTAATGCACCCGCCTCCTTCACCAGTATTAAACAACTTGGTCGCATGAAAGCTTGTAGCTGATATATCACCGTAATCTAGAACACTTTTCTCCTCTACCTTGGAACCAATTGCATGGGCGGCATCATAGATCACTTTAAGACCGTGCTTCTTGGCAATAGCCTCAATCTTATCAACATCACACGGAACACCGAAAACGTGAACCGGCATAATAGCAACAGTCTTATCAGTTATAAGGGCTTCAATTTTATCAGGATCAATATTAAGTGTTTCCGGATCAATATCACAAAAAACAGGACTGCAACCTTCCCATTTAATCGCACTGACTGTAGCCACCCATGTAAACGGAGATGTAATAATCTCGCCTTTCAATTCGAGCGCTTTTATCGCCAGCTGAAGGGCAACAGTACCGTTCGTAACAGCTACAAGATGTTGCAAACCAAGCTTGGCTTGCAGATCTTTTTCTAACTGCTGTACCAAAGGCCCATTGTGGGTAAGGATCCCACTTTCCCAGACACCTTCAAGAATCTTAGTATACTCATGAAGAGGTGCCAACGATGGCTTGGTAACATAGGTAGCTTTAGTCATTGATATTTTTCTCCCTAATCTCCTGAAGAAGTCTGGCTTGAGTTACAGACTCTCTGTAGACTATCTCCAGCCCTTCAGAACATTCAGCAGTCAGACGGTGAAAATGCATGAGCATGTTTTTAAAATGGTCATCTGCAGGCAATTCAATTAATTCTGTACCTGCTGAAGTTGATAGTTCAATTACAGGCTTCACTCTCGGAGGAGCTGTAAAAATTCTATTAGTAAACAGCTTCCCTTTTGACCCCCAGAGCTCAAGACTGCACTGGTAGTGATGATCAAAGCCAAAAGCTATCTCGGAAAACAACGGCCCATTGTTTTGCTTAATAAAAGCACCGCCCCAGGTATCAACTCCGCGTTGTGGATCAAAAAAAAGTCTAGCTGAACCAACAGACACATCGTCACCCAAAAAAAATTGCGAAATTTTAGTAGGATAGGCTCCTGCATCCAGAAGAGCACCTCCTCCAAGTTCTTTCTGGTACCGGATGTTCTCAGCATCTTTAAACGGTGGGAACCCGAAAGAGCTGCGCACACAACGCAAATCACCGATACGCCCATCAGCAACAAGGTCAAGGATGGTCTTCAGTTGCGAGTGACGTTGAAACTGAAAATTTTCCAGAATTACGAGTTTATTCTTTCTTGCCAGATCCACCAGTTCACTGGTTTCAGCCAAAGAACAAGCTAAAGGCTTTTCCACCAGCACATGCAAACCGCGCAACAAGGCTTTCTTTGCATATTTGTAATGAAGCGAAGGCGGCAGGGGAATATAAACAGCATCCAGACCCTTTTCAGTCAGCAGACTGTCATAGCCTACAAAATAATTGCAATTAAACTGTCCTGCTATCTCGGTCACAGAATCTTTATTGCGACTTGCAATACCTGCCAGTTCATAATCCCCTTCAAGTCCAAGCAACGCGGGTATTACTGACCTGACAGCGATGCTAGCTGTTCCGAGGACTCCAATTCTCAATACTTTTCTCATAATTATGTAAAAGGTAAAGCCGCAATGAGGCTTCTAATTTGAATGTTTAGATAATTATTGAACTTAAGAAAGCGATGCAATTGATTAAGCGTCATCCATATATAAGTCGGTGGGAGCTCCTCTGGGAAATCATCAGCAGCAAGAATAACAATATTACGATTCATCTCCTGATAGAAACGTCCTCCCTCTTCAGATTGCATTACATCAAGTACAATATTCTGCTCTTTGGCATTGAGCACATATTCCAAAAAAGGTAGTATCTTAATTGAATTTATATAATTACCGGTGAGACATTGTACTGTGGGGGCAAGCTCGATGATATCATGATTTCCACACTCAAGCTTGGCCTGAACAATAAAATGCAACACTCCATTAATTTTTTTGCATACTAAAGCACAAATGCCACTTTGCATCGGGTGTATCATAGGCTGATCCCAGCATCCGACCTCCCTGCCTTCTATTGCAACAGAAACAGCGATCACTTCAAAATATTTATCTTCCTTGTGGTGAATCCTATCATTACGTACAACCCAATCCTGCACCTCTGGCAAAGGAATCCGTTCTACATCAAGGTCATAAATACTTTTCAAATGTGTCAAGAAAGTAATAATTTCTTCCTCTGTATGGACAGCAGGTTCAATAGAGAGAGTAGAGTTAAGGAATTCATCTTTAGGAGCGGAATGACCATTGCCTCGCAACAAGTAGGACACAAGATCACAGGTATCACTTTCGAAAGAACCGTATGTTATTCCGGAAACAACAGTACGTGTATCCATATTAACAACATTTTCATAATGCATGAGCTTTTTAAGCTGCCACAATGTGAGCCAGATGAAATTCTTTTTAACAGGAATATCTTCATCAATTCTAATTATGATGTTCCGATTTCTTTTTCTTAAAAAACGTGCTCCCTGCTCGGATTGCAACTGATCCACTAAAATCTGTTCAGGAGTTGCCTCCCTGAAATGATCAAGATATTCAGGCTTATTGCCTTTATGGACTTGGGTATAATTACTCCGGGTAGCCTGTAGGGTGGGTGATAATTGAACCTTATTTAAATTACCAGGCTCTATCTTGGCTTGAACCAAAAAATGCAGGACCCCATCGAATTCCTTGGTAATAAATCCCAAGTATCCTATTTCAGGCTGGTTAATTATCGGCTGGTCCCACTTACCGCCACCGTCCCAATTGGTCTGCACACGAATGCCATCAATTGAAAAAAAACGCCCGGTATTGTGCTGCAAGCGCCCATTGTCAGCTATTGACCATGACTGAAGACGGTCAAAACTTGTCTTTTCCACAGTAACATCGACAGCATCAGCCTGAGCTTTAACCCACTTAAGCACGTAATCAATATCACCAGAAATGCCATCTTTGGCCAACGCGCTTTTCAAGAAAAGCAAATTGCTATGTTTGAACATTCTTCGCATTGAATCAATATAACCTTAATTATCCCATTATTTTAGACACATATACACCACAGACATTAGACACAATATACTTTTTTTTCTAAAGCTTCAATGTTACTAAAAATACTAAGCAAGGATCATCAGAGCAACAACAGACTATTTACTAATCGGCAGGTAAGGACCTTCTAAATAGTAATTTAATCGCTTGCCTTCCCTGGAGTTGTTATAATTCCCCAAATCAATTTCAACGAAATTTTCAGATTTCTGAACATGCATTTCAAGACACTCTCTAATGGGCAGAAAGAGGTCTCCTCCCCGAAGAATATAAACCCGCTCGTTGAGGGAAATAGTCTCAGATTTGAAAGTCCGACATGTGTAATCAACAGTTTGCTCTGAAGCCCAAAGCGAACCATAAGCTTTAGCACCTACCGCAGCAGGGAGCCCCGGAGAGACCGGATAAATGAAAATTTTATCATGTGAAAAATCAAAGCCGACGCTCAATAGACCGTCCTGCATCCTATCTATTAATTCAGCACGTTCATCATCAATCAAAATACCCTTCAGAAACACGCTTTCATTAGATAAAGAAGTCTGCTCCTCCAGAGGAGGAGCCCTGTAATACTCTTTAAAGTTATAGCTGTA